>CAZSTM010000115.1:0-9671 GCA_964609635.1 uncultured Gemmatimonadales bacterium | reverse complement strand
TTCGTGAGGGGGGGCGCACGGTTGGCGCCGGCGTGGTGACCGAGATTATCGAATAGTTTCTAAAGTTGAAGTTTCTTTTTGTTGAAGAGGAATCTGTGCAGGGACAAAAAATTCGCATAAGACTTAAGTCTTTTGATCACGCTTTGATCGACCGGTCCACCGAGGATATTGTCAGGACCGCGATGAATTCCGGAGCTGAGGTGATCGGACCGATTCCCCTGCCCACGCGGCGCAGTCTTATCACCGTGAACAGGTCGCCGCATATCGACAAGAAAAGCAGGGAGCAGTTCGAGCTCAAAACTCACAAGCGTTTGATAGAGATTTATAACAGCAAGCCCCAGACTATCGATGCGCTGACCAAGCTCGATCTGCCGGCCGGGGTGGATATCGAGATCAAGGTATAACCGACGGTATCCGAAACCCTCGACCGTAAGTCGGCAGTACCGGGTGGACTTTTTACTGCGGCCTGGTCGGGAATTGGCTGGAGGAATGAGGATTTATCCTCGAGAGGTATAAATGCTGGGATTGATAGGTAAAAAATTAGGCATGACCCGCGTGTTCGACGACAATGGGGTGGAGGTGCAGGTTACCGTGATCCAGGCCGGCCCCTGCCGGGTGACCCAGATCAAGAACCTGGAAAAAGACGGGTATAACGCGCTGCAGCTCGGATTCGGCACCCGTAAGGAAAAAAACCTTACCCGGCCGGTCAAGGGCCACCTGAAAAAGCTGGAAGACTATTTCCCCTTCAAGCTTAGCGAGTTCCGAGTGGAAGGCGTGGATGACTATGAAGTGGGGCAGGAGTTGACGGTGGAGCTGTTCAGCGAAGGCGAAAAAGTGAGAGTCACCGGTACCACCAAAGGCCGCGGTTTTCAGGGTGTGGTGAAACGTCACGGTTTCAGCGGCGGAGATGAAACCCATGGGAACACCGCTCATCGCGTGCCGGGCTCCATCGGGGCTTCGGCCGACCCTGCTCGTGTCTGGAAGAATACAAAATTGCCCGGCCAATACGGCAACGTTCAGTTGACTGTGCGTAACCTGAAAGTATTCAGGGTGGATGCCGAGCGAGGCTACTTGTTTATCAAGGGAGCCGTGCCCGGGCCGACCAACGGCCTGGTGGCCGTCTCCAAGAACTAGAATCTTTTCGAGAATCCGAAAGCCATTGCCCCGACCTGAGACGATGGGGTTTTAAAGCAGTGAGGATCAGATGAGCCGGACGGTTTTAATCAATCAGAGCGGCGAAAAAAAAGGTAAGATCTCCTTGCCGAAGAGCTATTTCGGCGGCAAGGTCAGCGAGGGTTCTGTTTACTATACGGTAAACGCGCTGCTCAACAACCGTCGCCAGGGAAACGCCTCGACCAAGGAACGCAACCAGGTCAAGGCCAGTTCAGCCAAACCCTGGCGTCAGAAGGGCACCGGCCGGGCCCGCGCCGGTACGCGCTCCAGTCCTCTCTGGCGCGGCGGAGGCATTATATTCGGTCCGCATCCCAAAGATTACGATGTGCGCGTACCGAAAAAGATTCGCCAGGCTGCGTTCAAGGGCGCCTTGAGCGTCAAAGCCGCCGAACAGGACTCCGTGTTGGTTGTCGAGGAATTGGCCTTCGACCGCCCCCGGACCGCGCTGATGGCCGAGCTGCTCGATAAGCTGGAACTCACCGGCCATCGTGTGCTGATCATGTTGGAAAACAACAAGCCGGTGGTCTGGAAGTCGGCGCGCAATATCCCGAGCCTGGAGATCAAGCCGTTCGCCGAATGCAATGCCTACGATGTTTTGCTGGCAGAGAAAATCATTATCGAAAAAAATGTAATCGATCAACTGGAGAAAAGTGGTGAAAGACCATTACCAGATAGTCCGGCGGCCTCTGCTGACTGAAAAAAGCGATCGCCTGAGAGAAAGCGACAATCAGTACTGTTTCGAGGTGAATCGCGTGGCCAACAAACTGGAAATCAAAAAGGCGGTAGAAGAGCTGTTCCAGGTCAAGGTCAAGCAGGTGCGGGTACAGAACGTTCAGGGCAAGGTCAAGCGCATGGGCCGTTTCGAGGGCAAGCGGGCAGACTGGAAAAAGGCGTTTGTGACCCTTCAGGAAGGCGAAGTGATCGAGCTGTTCGAGGGAGTCTGAGCCTATTCAGCGATCTCATAATGTTTTGCGCAACCTCGCGCCGGTCCTCGATTATGACAAATAACAATTAAACCCTGTTTTTCGCTATGGCATTAAAAAAATTAAAACCGGTTACCAGCGGAACCCGATTCCGTCTGCTTAACGCTTACGACCTGATTACCAGCAAAGAACCGGAGCGCTCGCTGGTCGAGCCGCTGCACGAAAAAGGCGGCCGTAACCATCACGGGCATGTCACTATGCGTTATCGCGGCGGCGGCCATAAGCGCCGCTACCGGATTATCGATTTCAAGCGCGACAAGGCCGGGATCAAGGGCAAGGTTGTCTCGATCGAGTACGATCCGAACCGCTCGGCCTTTATCAGCCTGGTTAATTATCTGGACGGAGAGAAGCGTTATATCCTTTATTGTCAGGGATTGAAGGTGGGAGATACGGTTGTCTCCGGCCCGGGCAGCGACATCCGGCCGGGTAACGCCCTGCCGCTGGTGGAGATCCCGCTGGGCACCGTGGTGCACAACGTGGAGCTCAAGCCAGGCAAGGGAGGACAGCTCGCGCGCAGCGCCGGCGCCGGTTTGCAGATAGTCGCCAAGGAAGGCCGTTATGTGCATTGCAAGATGCCTTCCAGCGAGGTCAGGCTCGTTCCCCGTGAATGCTACGCTACTATCGGAGTGGTGGGTAACCAGGAACACGAGGGAATCAAACGGGGCAAGGCGGGAGTCAATCGCTGGCTCGGCAGAAGGCCGCATGTGCGCGGAGTGGCCAAGAACCCGGTCGACCACCCGATGGGTGGCGGTGAGGGCAAATCCTCCGGCGGCCGTCACCCCTGCACACCCTGGGGTAAGCCCACTAAGGGCTACAAGACCCGACGGAAGAAAAAACTTTCGGATAAGTATATTATCAGAAGAAGAAAATAATAATTTAACCCAGAGTGATAAATAGTCTATGGCAAGATCGATAAAAAAAGGTCCCTTTATCGATGCACCTCTCCTGAAAAAAATCGAGCAGCTCAATGCCGGTGGAGAGAAGAAAGTAATCAAAACCTGGTCCCGGCGTTCCACGATCAGCCCGGATTTTGTCGGCCACACCATTGCGGTGCACAACGGGAACAAGTTTATTCCGATTTACATCACCGAGAACATGGTGGGCCACAAGCTGGGAGAGTTTTCACCGACCAGGTTCTTCCGGGGACATGGTGGAAAACTGGCGGAGCGCACCGCCGGACGCAAGTGATACAGGCCTCCTGCCACTGCAGGGTCGAGTTTTGGGGATTTATCTCTCGAGTGGATCGGCGGCGGCGCTTGATGCGGCCTCCGTAATCCCGGGCTGAAAACTGAAAAGAAGAGACAACGATGATTTCGTGTGCAAAATCAAGATTCGTTCGTATCTCCTCGCGCAAGGTTAAGCTGGTGATTGACCTGGTGCGAGGGAAAAACCTGGAAGAGGCATTCTCTATCCTGCGCTTTACGCGCAAGGCTGCGGCAGTGCCTGTGCGCAAGCTGGTGCAGTCGGCTTACAGCAATGCCGTCAACCAGTTAGGCAGCCTGGATCTTAACACCGAAGAGATCATAGTAAGGAAAATTATTGTCGAGCAGGGCCCGACCCTTAAAAGATGGCGTCCCAGGGCCATGGGGCGGGCCACACCGATACTGAAAAGAACCAGCCACATTTCAGTGGAGTTGGAGGTTCCGGAACCCGAAGAGGGGTAAATAGTCGCCGGGAGTATCAAGGCGGGATTAGAGGCTGTTCATTCGGGTAAAACATTGTTTAAAGGAGTGTGCACGTGGGTCAAAAGACACATCCTCTGGGTTTCAGGCTGGGAATTGTCAAGGATTGGCGGTCGGTCTGGTTTGCCGAAAAGGATTTTTCAAGGCTTCTCAAGGAAGATGACCTGATACGCAGGTACATTCACAGCCGCCTGAGCCATGCAGCGATCTCGAAGGTGGTTATCGAGCGTACGCCGCAGAAAATGACCGTGATCATCCATACGGCCCGTCCGGGAGTGGTTATCGGAAGAAAAGGTCAGGAAGTGGATAAGCTGCGCGACGAGCTCGCCCATTTGTCCAAGGATGAAATTTTCATCAAGATCGAGGAGATTAAGACTCCCGAGTTGGACAGCCAGCTGGTCTCCGACGGCATCGCTTTCCAGTTGACCCAGAGAGTGAGTTTTCGTCGTGCGATGAAAAAAGCGGTAACCAGCGCGATGCGCATGAACGCCCAGGGAATCAAGATTATCTGCGGCGGCAGACTGGCCGGCGCCGAAATCGCCCGCAGCGAGGGTTACCTCGAAGGGCGAGTCCCGCTGCACACGCTCCGGGCGGATATTGATTACGCTACCAGTACCGCACATACAACTTTCGGCACTATCGGGGTAAAGGTATGGATCTGCAAGGGCGAGATCATTCAGTCCCGCAAAGGAGGCGCGAACGAGCCACAGTCCTCCACAGGCGCTCGTTAGTTGTAGATCTCGATCGGGTACCACGGTAAAGAATTATTACTTAACGATTTTTACGGGCTTCAGGCCGGTGAGGATTTTTCAGGAGTAGGCGAATGCTCTCCCCCAAGAGAATAAAGTTCAGAAAGCAGCAGCGGGGCAGAACCAAGGGCGCGGCTTATCGCGGATCGACCTTGAACTTCGGCGAGTTCGGCTTACAAGCCATCGAACCCGTCTGGATCACCAACCGCCAGATCGAGGCTGCCCGCGTGGCGTTGACCCGTCATATTAAACGCGGCGGCAAAGTCTGGATACGTATCTTCCCGGATAAGCCGATCACCCAGAAACCTGCGGAAACGCGCATGGGCAAGGGAAAAGGCAACCCGGAAGGCTGGGTTGCGGTGGTCAAGGCAGGCCGCATTATTTTCGAGGTCGAGGGTGTCTCCCGGGAACTGGCGACCGAGGCTCTTCGCCTCGCGTCACACAAACTACCGGGCAAGACAAAAATGATTGCTAGGAATATAATCCGGGAGGAGGAAGATGAAAGCGCATGAAATAAGAGAAATGACGGAAGATGACGTTCACTTGAAGCTCAGTGAACTGAAAGAGGAGTACTTCCGCCTCTCCTTCCGCAATTCAGTGCACAAAATAGATAATCCTTTGCAATTGCGTATGTTGAGAAAAGACATCGCCCGCTGCATGACTGTGCTCAAAGAGAAGGGCCGGGTGGCGGCTGAGTCTTGATCTCGGCTAACCGGCAAGCGAAAGAAGGTAATAACTTGGAAGAAAAAAGCGCCAGAAATTTTCGCAAGACGCGTATCGGTGTGGTGATCAGCGATAAAATGGACAAAACCGCAGTGGTCTCTACGGACCGAAAGGTCAAGCATCCCATTTACGGTAAGCCGATGCGGCGTTCGAAAAAGTATAAGATTCACGACGAAAAAAATGAATGCAAAGTGGGCGACCAGGTCAGAATCATGGAGACCAGGCCGCTGAGCAAGCAGAAACGCTGGCGGCTGTTGGAGATTATCTCTACCGAGAAGAAGTGATCCCGGAATGCGGCCACGGGAAACCGGCCCGGTGTTTTAAAGCTGAGAGTGTTGTCTTTACAGTGTATAGGTAACCGATAATGATTCAACAAGAGACAATTCTTAAGATCGCCGATAATTCCGGCGCGAAAAAAGCCCTTTGTATCCGCGTTCTGGGTGGATCGCACCGTCGCTATGCCCGACTCGGGGATATCATCGTGGTAGCTGTCAAGGACGCCCTGCCCAACGCCAACATCCGCAAAGGAGATGTGGCCAGGGCGGTGGTGGTTCGCCTTAAAAAAGAAACCCGGCGCAAGGACGGCTCTTACATTCGCTTTGATGAAAACGCGGCGGTGATCATCGATGAGAGGAAAGAGCCACGGGCCACCCGTATTTTTGGACCGGTCGCCCGGGAACTGCGTGAAAAGCATTTTATGAAAATAGTTTCCCTCGCTCCGGAAGTTATCTGAAAAAACCAGGTGCTGAAAAGGTTGCAAAATGCGCATCGTTAAAAATGACACAGTCATGGTAATCAGCGGTAATCAACGGGGAAAGACCGGGCAGGTGCTCAAGGTTTTCCCTGATAAGCAGCGGGTGATTATCAAGGGAGTGAATCTGGTGAAGCGGCACACTCGACCCACCCAGAAAGATCCCCAGGGCGGGATCGTGGAAAAAGAGGCACCGATTCATCTGAGCAACGTGATGCTCTATGATGAAAAAAGCAAAAGGCCGACCCGGGTCCGCTATAAGAAGCTCAGTGATGAAAAGGGCAGCAAAGTGCGGGTCAGCGCCGTCTCGGACGAGGTGATTGCAACAAAAGCCGGTGCTTGATCTTAGCCCGGGTACCGGCGAAACGGATCGATAGAAGTCAAACAACACAAGCGGAAAAACACCGATGACCAGATTGAAAGATCATTATAACAAGGTTGTGCAGCCGAAACTCAAAGAGGAGTTCGGGATCAAGAACATCCACGATGTGCCACGGCTGATTAAAATCATTGTCAATGTCGGGATCGGCAGCGCGATCGAGAACCCCAAGCATCTCGAGTCCTCCCGGGAGGAGCTGACACAGATAACCGGACAGCAGGCGGTGGTCACCCGGGCCAAGAAATCCATCTCCAATTTCAAGCTGCGCTCCGGGATGAAAATAGGCTGCCGGGTGACCCTTCGCCGTGACAAAATGTGGGAATTTTGCGACCGGCTGGTAAGCCTGGCGATCCCGCGAGTCAGGGATTTCCGGGGCCTGCCGACCAAGAGCTTCGACGGCCGGGGCAATTATACCATGGGTGTCAGGGAGCAGGTGATTTTCCCGGAGATCGATTATGATAAGATCGAGAAGCTGCACGGCATGGATATAACCTTTGTTACCAGTACCGAGAAAGATGACCAGGCCTTCGCCCTGTTGAAAGAACTCGGCCTGCCGTTTCGTCAAAGCAGCCAGCAGGCCGCCTAGACTGGATTTGAGACAAGAGAGGGGAACCTCGCGTGGCCAAGAAAGCCCTGATTGAGAAGTGCAAAAGCAAAGCGAAGTTCAAGGTGCGGCAGTATAACCGCTGCCAACGCTGCGGACGACCGCGAGCATATTATAGAAAATATGGCATCTGCCGTATCTGCTTCCGCGAGTTGGCTCTCGCCGGGCAGATTCCCGGAGTACGTAAAGCCAGTTGGTAATTCACTCTATAAGCACTCTTGCCGACAATAAAACACGGCAGAGATGATCGCTTTTTAGAACACCTTAACCGTTGAATTGAATTTCACTTGATCAGCGGGAAGCGCTATGACAATGACCGATCCATTTGCCGATATGCTGACCAGAATCCGCAACGCTTACAAGGCCAGGCATAATCGGGTTGATGTTCCTTCATCGAAGATGAAAAAAGAACTCGCTCGGATTCTTCTCCAGGAGAAGATGATCAGCAACTATCGGGAGATCCAGGACGACATTCAGAATGTACTCAGAATCTACTTGAAGTACGGACCCGATGACACTCCGGCAATGATCGGTTCCAGGAAGATCAGCAAGCCGGGTCTGAAGGTTTACCAGGGCGCGGACCAGATCAAACGGGTGCGTAATGGACTGGGAGTGGGGATAATCTCGACTTCCAGGGGTATGCTCACCGACCGCGAAGCTCGTAAACAGCATATCGGCGGTGAGGTTCTGGCCCACGTCTGGTAGCGGTTACCCGGGCGGCAAAGCATTTGCAGCCTGATGAATCTACGTATTTAAGCGGAGGATTAGTGTCCCGCATCGGCAAAAATCCAGTTCCCTTGCCCCAGGGAGTTAAGATCTCCCGGCAAGGCGATAAGATCGTGGTGGAAGGGCCCAAAGGCAAAAACATAGAAAGGGTCCATCCGAATATGAAACTCGAGATTACTGAGGACCGGATAGTAGTCCGTCGTCCGGATGACTCTAAGGAAAACCGTTCCTTACACGGCCTTACCCGCTCGCTTATCAACAATGCGGTGCTGGGGGTCACCGAGGGATTTTCCAGAAAGCTCGAGATCGAAGGGGTGGGTTATCGCGCCTTGAAGTCCGGCGAGAAGTTGATCCTCGAACTCGGGTTCTCTCACAAAATCGAGGTCGAGCCTCCGGAAGGTGTAAAATTCGAGGTGCCGGCACCGAACCAGATCCTGGTCTCCGGGATTGACAAGCAGGTTGTGGGCGAGGTGACGGCCAACATCCGCGGCTACCGCCCCCCGGAACCCTACAAGGGCAAAGGAATACGTTACGCCGGCGAGCACATAATTCGCAAGGCCGGTAAAGCCAGCGCTGCCACCAAGGTTGGAGCTTGATCCAGAGTTCATCTTCCCTGGCCGGGATTGAGGTATCAGCAAAAAACGTCAACCAGCAAGGCTTGAGTTAATGAAGGTTTATGACAGAAAGAAAGCCCGTAAAAAAAGACACGAGCGAATCCGGGGAAAAATTGCCGGCACCGGTGAGTGCCCTCGCCTGGTGGTCTACCGCTCCCTCAGACATTTTGAGGGGCAGGTTATCGACGATGAAACGGGGAAGACTCTTCTCGGGATGTCCTCGCTTTCCAAGAAACTGGACAAAAGCGGCCTCGAAAAACAGACCAAAGTAGAAATCAGCAGGCTCCTGGGCCTGACACTGGCGCGCCAGGCGGTCAAGAAAGGTGTTGAACGAGTGGTGTTCGACCGCGGCGGTTATATCTACCACGGACGGGTCAAAGCTTTTGCCGAGGGCGCGCGTGAAGGCGGACTGAAGTTTTAGGCGGAAAAGTTTTTTTTCTAATTTTTTATTATAAGGAGCGGGCGAATTGGATGCTACCAGGGAAAAAGGCGAACTGATAGAGAATGTCATCTCAATCAACCGCTGCGCCAAGGTGGTCAAGGGAGGCAGAAGGTTTAGTTTCAGTGCTCTGGTGGCAGTCGGCGATGGCAAATGCAATGTTGGCCTGGGCATGGGAAAAGCCAACGAGGTCAGCGAAGCCATTCGCAAGGGAGTCGAGATCGCCAGGAAGAAAATTGTTCGAGTCTCGATCATCCGCGGTACCATCCCGCATGAGATAATGGGACGTTACGGCGCAGGCAAGGTGCTGCTCAAACCGGCCGCCCCGGGCGCCGGAGTTATCGCCGGCAGCAGTGTGCGCGCCGTACTCGAGTGCGCCGGGGTGCAGAATATTCTCTCGAAATCCCTGGGTTCCAACAACCCGCACAATATGGCCAAAGCCACCATGCAGGGGTTGGAACAGTTGATGACCGTGGAGAAAGTAGCCCGACTCCGGGGAGTAAGCCCGCAGGATATTGCCCGGGGCGATCGTGTAGTTATGGAGGCGGCTGGTGAAGAAAAAGCTTAAAATAACTCAGGTCAAGAGCGGGATCGGATCCTTGAGAAAGCAAAAGGCCACCCTGAAAGCACTCAAGCTGACCCGTCACCAGAAAAGCGTAATCCATAACGATAACCCACAGATCAGGGGTATGGTTTCCCAGGTAAGGCACCTGGTGAAAGTGGAAGAAGTGAAATAGCCACTTGGGCTTGAGAGACAGCCGTCACACTTGCACGACTTTAAGCGCGACACGGCACAAAGGTATAAAATACACGATTGTCTGACAGGGCACAGAGAGGGCAGGGATCGC
>CAZSTM010000114.1:0-9696 GCA_964609635.1 uncultured Gemmatimonadales bacterium | reverse complement strand
TAAGGCTCGGGCAAGCCCCCGGTGCCTCCCGGCCTGCCTGCCATGGTGCGGTAGCCGTGCGGGAAATGCAGTTTCCACTTGCCGCTGCGCACCGCCCGCAGCTCTCCGGCATAATAGCAGTAGTACACCTCGGTCGGGGTCTTGGCTCCCGGCTGCGCGGTAATCAGCGCCCGGATGTCATGGCCGTCGATCTTGTGCCCGGGAAGTTTTCCGCCCGCCAGTCCGGTCAAAGTGGGCAGGATGTCCATGGTGGTGGCCAGCTGAGTGCAGACAGCGCCGGAGGGAATTTTGCCCGGCCAGCGCATGATACACGGCTCGCGCATGCCGCCTTCGAACATGGTGCCCTTGCCCTCCCGCAGGTTCCCGGCAGAGCCTGCGTGGTCTCCGTAGCTTAGCCAGGGACCGTTGTCGGAGGTGAAAATCACCAGGGTGTTCTCATCCAGGCCCTGCTCTTTGAGGGTTTCCAGGACCTGTCCCACAGACCAGTCTATCTCCATGATTACATCTCCGTAGAGCCCCTGCTCGGACTTCCCGGCGAACTTGCCGGAGACGAACAGCGGCACGTGCGGCATGCTGTGCGCCAGATAAAGGAAGAACGGCCGGTCACGGTTGGCCTCGATGAACCTGACAGAGCGGTCGGCATACCAGGTTGTCAGGTTTGACAGGTCCTCCAGGTAGGCGATCACTTTTTCGCCCTCGATCAGCGGCAGGGGCTCGAACTGGTCTCCTATGGTCGGGTGTTTGGGCCACATGTCGTTGGAATAGGGCAGGCCGAAATACTCATCGAACCCGTGGCGGGTGGGAAGGAATCTCGGATGGTCGCCCAGGTGCCACTTGCCGTAGATTGCGGTGGCATAGCCCTGCGCCTTGAGTATCTCGGCGATGGTCACCTCTTCATCGCTGATGCCGATCTCCGATTTCGGGAACAGCGCCCCCAGGATGCTCGCGCGCTCCGGGTAGCACCCTGTAAGCAGCGAAACGCGTGAAGCCGAGCATACCGCGGTAGAGGCGTGGAAATCGGTGAAACGCATACCCTCTTCGGCCATGCGGTCGAGGTGCGGAGTGCTGAATCCCTCGGCGCCGAAACAGCCGACATCGGCGTAGCCCTGGTCATCGCAGAAAATAATAACGAAATTCGGCTTCCTTTCCGGGACCGTCCTTGCACAGCCGTTGCCGAGGGTCATCCCTGCCATGCCCGAGCCTATCAATCCGAGGAAATCGCGGCGGTTGAAATTGATATTCATGGCAACCCCTTTTTTAATGACAGGTACATTTTTGGAAAAGAAAGAAGACAGAAATCAGTGACAAAGAGATAAAGAGACAGAGTGACAAAGTGGCAAAGTGACAAAGAGACAGAGTGACAAAGAGACAAAGATAGTACAAAGGGGCAATCTAAATCATGAATTACACACCCCGCCCGCTGTGGCGGGCACCCCTCTCAAGAGGGGATTAAAAGCGCACCCCGCCCGCAAACCTGACGTTTGACGCACATTGCGGGCACCCCGGCAGGGCGGGTTGTCGGAAAGCGCGAATCTGCGCTGCGCTCCGGTTTAAACCCGCCCCTGCAGGAGGTGCAATTACTACGGCTGGTAGATCAGCTTCCGCTTCAGGGCCTTGTCGAGCATGGCCGCATCCCAGACAAGCTCCAGGTCATTATCCAGGGGGAAAACTCCGATGCGCTCCCGGTCCTCGTCCAGTTTGCCCAGCAGGTCGCCCCAGGCCGCGCTGAGCGCGGTAAGATGGGGGTTATTGGTGAATTTAGACGGGTAAATAGAGTTCCAGTAGCTTGCCAGGTAAACGCCGTCGCGGACCATGAAATTAAGCCCTCCGGCACCCTTGCGGAAAAACATCTCGACCGAATAGACCCCGTCCGCCGGCCGGGCATCCCCGTGGGTGCCGTCATCGTAGAGAAGCACCGGGACATCTCCATAGTAGTTTTTACTGGCTATCAAGCCCCAGGAATATTGCGGCGCATAGGCGAAATTACCCCGGATGCACAAGGGGGGATCAAAAGACGGAACAGTTTTGGAATCCACGCTGATCCGCACGCTGACCATGTCGTCCAGGAAGCTTTCAGCGCCTGGAACCGGCGCTTTGGCCAAGGCAGGATGCTCCACGGGGCTTATTTCGTAGCTGTGGGCCACGGGTTTATTAAGCCGGTGCTGGGCCGCGAACGCCGCGCGCTCCGCCTTGTCGAGCCTGCCCACCACATCCGCCGGAGGGTTGTCCGCGAACGGTGTAAAATCCCTGGGAGAGCCCACCCCTTTGAGAAAGACCCTGCGCCACTTGGTGTAGAAAGCGGCGTTGCGCTTTTCGGTCTCCTCGAACACCTTGTAGGCCTGGACCATCTGCGGAGTATGGGGATAGCGGCTGAGGTTCACTCCCTGCTCGAGTTGGGCGGCGCTTATCACGTCGATCACGCCCCCGTCGATCTTAAGCGCGTACCAGCCGGTCTCCAGCCCGGTCACCTTGATAATGTCGCGGTCCCAGGCGCAGGGATACTCAAGCACGCGCATGATAAGCTTGCGGGTAGAGGGGTAGACCGGCAGGGGCAGGCGGTCGGCCTTACGGGTGAAAGAGACTTTCCGGGCGGTGGCTTTAAGCCCGCTGGTGCTGGATTCCCGTTGGGAGACAACTCTGCCGGTGGCGGCATCGATCACGGTTTCCACCGTGCGCCTGAACCCCTGCATGCCGTCCAGGATGCACAGACCCATCTGGAACTGGCCGTCCACGTTGGGATGCACGCCCTCGGCGGTGATCCGGAAGTTTTTATCGTAGCCGTCGAGCTTTTCCAGCACCCGTTCCATCTCGAAATTCAGGTCCACGTACTTGAGTCCCAGCGAGAGAGCGAGTTTCTGGAGCTCGTGCGAGAAACGGTTCAGCGCCTCGGGGTAGCGGATGACCCGCATGTCCTCGTATCTTTTCCGGACAATGCCCTCCTCGTCGGTGTATTCCCCGACCTGCCCGGTGACCCGCTCCCAGCGGCACCTCAGATCGTAAGGCGTGGGAGAGATCAGCATGATCTCGGCACCCGAGTGCCGCTGAAAAATCTCGATCTCTTTTTTCATGCTGGTGATATAAGTCTCGCAGCTCTGGGCATCGAACGGCCGGTAGCCGCCGTCGTTCATTCCCAGCATGATAGTTACCTTGGTCGGCTTGCATAGCTGGATGTCGCGCTCCAGGCGAGGGATATTCTTGGCCACGTCCCCGCCCCAGCCCAGGTTGTAGAACTCCACTTTCCATTCCGGGTGATAGGTCAGCACGTAGTTTTCGATCATCCGGGGATAGACACCGTAATCGGTGATACTGTTGCCCCAGAAACATACAATGTCGCCGTCCCGGATGAAAAAATCATCCGCACCCAAAACCGGGGAAACAGATAACAGGAAAAAGAAAACGGCTTTTTTCAGCATAAAACCTCCAGAGAATGTGAAAGGTTGGAAGATAAATACGGTAGTCAGAAGCAAAATCGATTACTTACAATCCCGATGTATGTTCCAGCGTAGAGGCGACCGGCGGTCGCCCGGATGTAAGGGCACAGCATGCTGTGCCCCTACGAATGATTTTATTATGATAGTGATTAAAATGAAGATTATCTTTGGATCAGGTAAAACACAACAATTCGCTGGTGCACACCGGTAATAAAAATATTTCCCTTTATCAAACGATTTTGGAGCTTTTCGGCACCAGCATTTTCTCGCAGGCGTCCGTGACCATCTCCACGGTGATTCCGAGCATACAGTTGAAATGGCCCAGGGGGCAGCGTTTGGGTCCATGCTCGCCGCAAGGGCGGCATTCGAGGCCTTTGATTTCCAACACCCGGCAGTTTTCGAAAAGCGGGGCGAAACCCAGTTCCGGAGTAGTCGCGCCGAAGATGGCCACTATGGGTACACCCATGGCCCAGGCGATATGCATCGGGGCGCTGTCGCCGGTGACCACCAGGTCGGCCTTGCGCACCAGGGCGGCCAGCCCCCGCAAGTCTGTCCTGCCCACCAGGTCCAGGATCTCTGCTTTACAACTCGCTGTTATTTTATCGGCTTGCGCTCTGTCCAGAGGACTACCCACCATGATCACGCGTGCCCGGTGCGAGGCAGTCAGCCTGTCGATCATGTCGGCGAACCTTTCGGCGAGCCAGCGCTTGGTGGCCCAGACCGAACCGGGGGAGACAATCACCAGCGGGCCGGAGCCGCGAGGAAGCGCCACTCCCAGGCGACCGAAGACATGGTTGGTTTCCTCGCCGGTTATCGGCAGCACGGGCCGGGGTGAGTGCTCCTCCACCCTGATTCCCAGCGGACCCAGCAGGCTCAGGTTGCGCTCTGTTTCGTGAGATTCGCGCTTTCGCACCGCCAGATGGGTGTAGAGCCGGGAGCCCGAGCTGGTGTCGAAACCCACCCGCACCGGGATCCCCGCCAGGGTTAGAATCAGAGCCGTGCGCATGCTGCGATGGGCCGAAAGCACCAGGTCGAAATTTTCCCGGCGCAGCCTGAGGGCGGTTTTCAGCATTCCGAAGGTTCCCCGGTCGCGGCCGTGCTTATCGTAAACGATCAAGCTGTCGAGATATGAGAGTCCGGCCAGCAGGGAAGCTCCGGCTTCGGTGGTGCAGAAGGCCAGCTCGGCTTCCGGAAAACTTCTTCGGGTTGCGCGGACAAGAGGGGTGGTGAGCACAATGTCGCCGGGAAAGGCACTGTTGAAAATCAAAATCTTATCGAACTGATCCGGCACTCCTGAAGTCCCTTTCCATTTTTTCGGCCAGGTGCGTTTCCTATTTGGGGGTCATCATCGCCACCGGCAGAATCATTTCCTCGGGAGAGATTCCCCCATGCAGGAAACTGCCGTAATAGCGGCTCTGGTACTCTCTGAGCTTGGTGGGATAGACGAAGTAGTAATCCTCGAGAGCGAACATGTAGTGTACGTTTATGCCCAGGTGAGGGAGTTTTACCCGGCGGGCATCGCGCACCATGAAAGTCACCGGGTCCTGACTCGAGATGTTATCGCCGAACTTGTAGCGAAGATTTGTCGAGGCGTCCCGCTTGGCATACACGGTAACCGGCCGGGTGCAGTGTACACTGCCGTGGTCGCTGGTGAGCACCACAGTCACCCCGCAGCGGGCGGCCTCCTGCAATACGCCGTAGAGACTGCTGTGGCGGAACCAGCTGAGGATCAACTCCCGGTAAGCCTGCTCGTTGGGCGCGATTTCCAGCAGAATCTCCGACTCGCTCCGTCCGTGGGTAAGGATGTCGATGAAATTAAAAACCAGTGCGGTGATACCCCCCTGCATAAGCGAGGGGATCTTTTTTACCAGGCGCTCGCCCTCTTCCTTGGTGAAGACTTTCTCGTAGCGCGGCCGTGTTTTAATATCAACACCCAGACGTTCCAGTTGAGCCTCGAACAGCTCGAGCTCGTAGAGGTTGAGGCTGCCCTCATCATCCGAGCCGACCTGCCAGAAATCCGGAAACTTATCGATAATCTCCTGGGGGAAAAGCCCGCTGAAAAGCGCATTTCGCGCATAAGGGGTGGCGGTAGGCAGGATCGAGAAATACGGCATGCGCCGGATGTCGAAAAGCTCCGAGATAAGAGGGGCCAGGTGGAACCACTGATCCATTCGCAGGCAGTCGACAATGATAAAGATGACCGCTTCGCTTTGGCCTATTTCCGGCAGGAGAAATTCGCGCACCACATCCACACTGAACACGGGTCGTTTTCCCGGCGGCGCGCCCGGCCAGTCCAGGTAGTTGTTGGTAACGTAGAGGGAAAAATCTCTTCTCCACTGGCGTTTCAAATCGTTGAGCAGGCCGGCCAGTCCCTGTTCGCCGGTTTCCGCCAGACGGCTCTCCCAGAGGATGAGCTCCGTGTAGGTCTCGGCCCAGTCCTGCCAGGAGAACAAGCTGCTGCGACGCTCCTCCAGCTCACGAAAGCGGGAGACAAAATCCTGCGCCGTGCGCTGATGGCGAATCCGTGTACCCTCCAGCAGCCTCTTGCCGACCGAAAGAACCTGGTTCGGGTTTACGGGCTTGACTATATAGTCGTCCACCTGCTGGCCGATAGCCATATCCATCAGGTGTTCTTCCTCGCTCTTGGTGACCATTACCACCGGGACATCGGGCAGAATCTTCCTGATTTCGATGAAGGTTTCGATCCCGCGCTTGCCCGGCATCTGTTCATCGAGCAGGATCAGGTCCACCGGGGCGTTTCTCAGCATTTCCAGAGCGTCATCGCCGTTGGTGGCGGTCTCCACCTGGTAGCCTTTCTGTTCCAGGAACATGATCTGGCTTTTCAACAGCTCGACCTCGTCATCCACCCAGAGGATCTTTTTGGATAAATCGTTTGACATCTAAATTGTCCCTGGTCTAAATTGTTTTTTATTAACGAGTAATCAGAAGACAGAATTTAGCAGAGGCACAGGGCCGGGCTCGCAAGAGAATGCGTCGCGAGAGGAAATGTGGTCGTGCCCTTTGCACAGATGCAATACACACCCCGCCCGCTGCGCGGGCACCCCTCTAAAGAGGCGATCAAAGGGGCAAAGCACAAAGATAGAGTACAGTAACTGATTGTAAGAGTCGATAACAAGCACCTGTTTTTAAATGCAACTTCATATTAGAACTTAGACCGGCAAATGTCAATGAAGCCTTTTCGGCCGGCATGAAAGGATGTCTTTTTTGCCAACCGAGCCCTCCATACTGGTGGTTCGATTCAGCTCGATAGGGGATATTATTCTCACCACTCCGGTTATCAGGGCCATGCGGAAAACCTGGCCGGGGGCACGGATCAGCTTCCTGGTCAAAGAGAGGTTCGCGCCGCTGGTCAGGGATAATCCGCACCTCGACGAGATAATCTGTTTAAGCGAGGGCGGCGGAGTGTCCGAGCTTAAGGCCCTAGCCCGGAGTTTGAGGCAGCGGGAACTGACCCTGCTGGCCGATCTTCACAACAGCCTGCGCAGCCGCATCTTTCGTGCCCTGGTCCCGGCCGGGGACACTCTAGTCTATACCAAGCAGGCAGTGAAAAGGTCCCTTTTGATTTATGGGCGGATGGACTTCTACGGTCAGCGGATTCTCCCGGTGCCCGAGCGCTATGCGCTCCCGTTTGCCGGACTCGGGGTCCGGCTGGATGGCGAGGCCTGCGAGCTTTATCCCGGCGAACGGGACCGGAGCCTGGCGCTGGAGAAGCTCCATTCGGGGGGGCCGGCGGGCAACCGCCTGCTGGCGGTTGCGCCGGGCTCCGCCTGGCCCACCAAAAGGTGGCCGCCGGCCCGCTTTGCCGCAGCCGCCTCGGAGCTGGCAGACAGGCACGGTTTGAAAGTAGTGCTGCTGGGCGACCGGGCAGACCTGGAGGCTTGCCGGCAGGTGGAGCAGGCCCTGGACGGCAGGGTGGAGCGGGTCAACCTGGCGGGGAATCTCCCCATAATGGCCTCTGCCGCAGCCGTGGCCGAAAGCAGAATGCTGCTTACCAATGACACGGGATTGATGCACATCGCCACGGCGGTAAAAACTCCGGTGACGGCGGTATTCGGCCCCACCACCGGTCACCTGGGATATTTTCCCTACAAGGCGAAAAAAGCCCGGGTGGTGGAGACCAGACTCCGGTGCCGTCCATGCACCCACAACGGCAGGAAACGCTGCCCGCTGCTGCATTTCCGCTGCATGAGAGATGTACATATAGAAGAGGTGGTGGCTGCGGCTGAAGAGCTATTGGAAAAAGAGTAAAACCGGCCTAATTATTTGACCTTCCGGAAAATTAAAGGTATAATGGCTAAATGATCCAAATTATCGGAAATTTCCCGCCTTGCTGAAATTCGAGGTACAAAATGAAACCAAAAATCTTCTTTACCCTGCTCGCAGCTCTCGCCTTTCTGTTTGTCTTCCCGGAAAGCGCCTGCGCCGAAAAGTATCCCTTCAGAACTTACTCGGTGGATGAGGGGCTGCCTCACCCTGTGGTAACCGCAATATTACAGGACAGGGACGGTTACCTGTGGTTCGGAACCGGTGGAGGCGGTGTGTCCAGGTTCGACGGCAAAAACTTTACCAACTATTCCTCTCGCGATGGACTGGTTAGCAATTATATAACGACAATATTACAGGATAAACAAGGCAACTTATTGTTTTTAGGTGGGGGGAGAGTAAGCAAGTTCGATGGGCAAAATTGGACGATCCTGCCGAAAATACCGGATGCCGCTCACGGCCTGCTGGATTCAAAAGGGCGATTATGGTTTGAAGCTTGGGCCGACGGTATAGCCATGCTCGAGGGAGACAGCCTGAGGCTCTTCGATCCGGAAGAGCTGGGGGGCAGGACACGGGCGACTTCATTCATCGAGGACAAAAAAGGCAATATATGGGTTGGAACAGTAGATGGAGCCTTGAAATATGACGGAGCGGAATGGACGAATTACAAACCCTTGGCCATCTCGATTTTTGAAGACAGCCGGGTGAATATCTGGTTCGGCGGACGGGGGGTCGTAAGCAAATTCGACGGGACAGACTGGACCACTTACAGCCTGGGACCCGGGTTTGAAAACTTTGTTGTCGGCTCTATCTGTGAGGACAGGGAAGGAAACCTCTGGTTTGGCCAGTACCATCCAGGATGGTACGGTCTGAACGAGAAGGGAGTGGTTATATTCGACGGTGCGAACTGGGTGAATTATACCACTGAAAACGCTCTGGCGCATAATCAGGTCATTTCGCTTTTCACGGACAGGGAGGGCAATGTCTGGATGGGCACCAACGGCAGGGGCGTTTGCAAATTCGGCGGAGCCAGGTTCACTACCTACACCACGGATGACGGCCTGGCCGCTAATAAGGTTGGTGGAATCAGGGGAGTTGAGGGGATCGGATTTTGCAGTGGAATCTTCGAAGATTCAAAGGGAAATATATGGTGTCTGAACGTAAAAGGAATCAGCAGATTCGACGGTAAGAACTGGCTTACCTATAATACGGAAAACGTATTGAAAAATGACTATATTGTTTCTATTTGCGAGGATCGGAATGGGAATATCTGGATCGGCGGACGGGGGGTCGTAAACAAATTCGACGGCAGGCGATTCACTAATTACCCGAAAGAAGAAACCGGATTATACAATGAAATCATGTCGATACTCGAAGACCATGAGGGCAACCTGTGGTTCGGCAGCAACCAACACGGGGTAAGCAGGTTTGACGGGAAAAACTGGACCAACCTTCTGGAGCAGGGGAAAATTCCAGGTTCCCACACATCCTCGACGTTTCAAGATTCAAAAGGCAATCTCTGGTTCGGTAATTGGGATTGGGGGCCGGGTTTGAAAGGTGTGGTAACCAGGTATGATGGGAAAAACTGGATTACTTTTAATCCAGACGGTATAGGGCTATATGATGAGTATAATGGCTTCATCTTCTATTCCCAGGATAGTATTATCAAATATAAGTACGACGGACAGGATTTAACACGCTACGCCGTGGAAGAAATAAGCCTTCAGGATGCGGAAATTGAAAACTACCTCGCAGGTGACAGGTTTGCCGGAAAATTTGTCAATGCTATTCTCGAGGACAGACAGGGGAATGTCTGGTTTGCTACATGGGATGGCGGTATAAGCAAGTACGACGGAGAAAACTGGACGACTTACACCACGGAAGATGGTCTGGTTGATAATGATGTACGCTGCATATTTGAGGACAGCGAGGGCAACCTGTGGTTTGGTACTAATGAGAATGGAATCAGCCGTTTCGATGG
>CAZSTM010000113.1:7816-9729 GCA_964609635.1 uncultured Gemmatimonadales bacterium | reverse complement strand
CTCGAGAAGCTTGCCGGTGAGATTATCGGCGAGGTTCCCGGAGTAGTCAGCGTCACCTTCAACATAGCGCCGAAGCCTTCTCGACACTCGAAGTGGTCTGACGGCTGTTGGATATTCCAGAGTCGGAAATGACTCGAATGTTTTCATCTCCTGGTCAGATGTTGTGAACAAGGTGAACATACGTAAAATTTAAGAATCTCTTTGGTTAATTACCGGCAAGCCTGACCGGTAAGTAAACCGAAGTCAGACCGGGGCTATGCCCGGCCGCTTATGCGCAGACCGTTAGCTGCGGAAATTTAGGGAGAGCAATATGAACTACTCACCGATTAACCTGGAGGAAAAGCTCGCCGGGTTTTCGGAGCATTGGTCGCCTAAGATCATTGCCCGGATGAACGACTATCATTTCAAACTGGGTAAATTACTAGGCGACTTTGTTTGGCACGGCCATGCAGATACAGACGAAGTATTCATCGTTCTGGACGGAGCAATGAGGATAGATTTTCGTGACGGCAGCGTTGATTTAAAGGCAGGTGAAATGTTTGTTGTCCCCAAGGGCGTCAAGCACAAACCATTCGCTGAAAAGGAATGCAAGATCATGCTTGTCGAGTCCTCAGGCACTTTAAACACCGGTGATGTGGGCGGCGACTTGACGGCAGAAGACAACGTTTGGATATAGCACGCCGCTAACCGGTGCCTTAACCCGACCGTACCTGTCGATGCTCGAAAATAGCGGCGCTTTGGCTCTGTTGGTGATATTGTAAAATAAGGTTTTTACGCAGATCCGGCTCGGTGGGTTGATTTTAATCCGTTAGCCCCCCTCACTCCTCCTTTTCCGCGTTGTTGGTGGTTTCGCCGGTCTGGTCTTGTTCTGCCTCTTCCAGCACCTCATCCTGCTGGTTCCTTTCTTCCTCCTCCGGTACGATACGGGCCACATCCACCACCAGGTCGCCTTCGTTGAGGTTGATCAGCTTCACCCCCATGGTGTTGCGTCCGGTCACCTTGATCGAGTTGATCCGCAGGCGGATGATCAGCCCATGCTGGGTGATCAGGATTATCTCCTCGGTGTCCACCGCTTCCTTGATCGCCACCAGGCGGCCCGTGCGCTCATTGCAGCGGAAAGTGATTATCCCTTTGCCCCCGCGGTTGGTGACCCGGTAGTCGGAGATGGAAGATCGTTTGCCGAGGCCGTTTTCACTGACCACCAGCAAAGTGGCTTCCCGTTTGACCACCACCATCCCGATAACATAATCATCTCCGGAGAGCCGGATACCGCGCACTCCATAGGCTGTCCGACCCATGTTGCGCACGTTCTTTTCCGGGAAGCGTATCGCCTGGCCGTTGCGGGTCGCCAGGATAATGTCGTTGGTGCTGTCGGTGATCTTGGCCTCGATGACCAGGTCGTCCTCGGGAATGTTTATCGCCCGGATGCCGCAGCGCCTGGGATGTCCGAAAGCCGAGAGCACGGTTTTCTTGATTGTTCCCTTGCGGGTGGCCATCACCACATAGTGCTGATCATCGAACTCGCGCACCCGCAGCATGGCGGCGATACTGTCTTCCTTATCGATTTCGATCAGGTTGACTATGGCCTTGCCCTGGGCGGTCCTGCCGGCTTGCGGTATCTCGTGCACCTTGAGCCAGAACATATGTCCCCGGGCGGTGAAAAAGAGAATGTAGTCGTGGGTCGAGGCGATGAACATGTGTTCCAGGAAATCGGTCTCGCGGGTGGTCTGCCCGCTTTTTCCCCGGCCGCCGCGCAACTGCCGCCGGTAGGTGGTTACCGGCAGCCGCTTGATATAACCCAGGTGGCTGACGGTGATCACCATCTCCTCTTCGGCAATCAGGTCCTCGATGTCGAAATCTCCCATGTCGGCGATGATTTCGGTGCGGCGGGGATCGCCGTAGGCCTTTTTCAA
>CAZSTM010000113.1:0-7806 GCA_964609635.1 uncultured Gemmatimonadales bacterium | reverse complement strand
GTGTCTTGGCGCGTATGCCCAACGTTTCCTTTTTCTCCTCGAGCTCTTCCTTGATTATCTGCATCCTCAAGGGTTTGCTCTCCATAATGCTTTTCAGCCGGGCGATAGTCTTGATAAGCTCCACATACTCCAGGTCGATTTTCTCGCGTTCGAGCCCGGTAAGTCTGGCAAGGCGCAGGTCGAGGATCGCCTGGGCCTGGGCTTCGGAGAACTCGAAACGTTCCATCAGGCGCTCGCGGGCGGTTTCGGTCTGACGGCTCGAGCGGATGATCTTGATCACCTCGTCGAGGTTGTCGATAGCGATTTTCAGGCCCTCGAGGATATGGGCCCTCTCTTCCGCCTTGGTCAGCTCGAACTCGGTCCGCCGGGTGACCACCTGGTGACGGTGGTTGATATAGTGTTCCAGGATCTGTTTCAGGTTCAGGACTTTAGGCACGTTGTTGACCAGGGCTAGGAAGATCACCCCGAAAGTGCTCTGTAACTGGGTCTTGGAGTAGAACTGATTGAGGATCACCTCGACCACGGCGTCTCGTTTCAGCTCGACCACGATCCGCATTCCATCCCGGTCGGATTCATCCCGGATGTCGGAGACCCCTTCGACTTTCTTGTCCCGCACCAGGCCGGCCATGTCCTCGATCAGCTTGCTCTTGTTGACCATAAAGGGGATCTCGGAGATGATAATCGATTCGCGGCCGTTCTTCTTGGTCTCGGTGTATGCCCTGGCCCGCATTTTTATCCGGCCCCGGCCGTTGAAATAAGCTTCCCGGATACCCTCTTTTCCATAAATGAAACCGCCGGTGGGGAAATCCGGTCCCGGGATTATCCGGTGCAATTCTTCGAGGTCGAGCTCCGGGTTTTCGATCAGGCCCACGCAGGCATCCACCACCTCTACCAGATTGTGGGGCGGGATGTTGGTGGCCATGCCAACCGCGATGCCGCTGGAACCGTTGACCAGCAGGTTGGGAACCTTGGAGGGCATTACGGTGGGTTCTTCCAGGCGATCATCGTAATTGGGCTGGAAAGCGACCGTGCCTTTTTCGATGTCGGCTAGCATTTCCAGCGAGAATTTCAGCAGGCGGGATTCGGTGTAACGGTAGGCGGCGGGCGGGTCGCCGTCGATGGAACCGAAATTGCCCTGCCCGTCGATCAGCGGGTAGCGCAGGCTGAAGTCCTGGACCATGCGCACCAGAGCGTCATAGACCGCGGTATCCCCGTGGGGGTGGTACTTGCCCAGCACGTCGCCGACCACGGTCGCGCATTTCTTGAACGGCCGGTTGGGGGTCAGCCCCAACTCGTGCATGGCGTAGAGGATACGCCGGTGGACCGGCTTAAGTCCGTCACGCACGTCCGGCAGCGCCCGGCTCATGATCACGGACATCGAGTAGTTGATGAAAGAATCCTTCATCTCGTCCTCGATGAACCGGGGAACAATGCGTTCTCTTTGTTCGATAACAGCCATATTTCTTTCCTAGTCTAAATAGCGTGTTAAAAAAACCTTCCTGGCTTTTTTCAACGACGGCTTGCCCGAAAAAGAAAGTGCAAGCCTCCTAAATTGTTTGGCTTACAGGTAAGCGTAATTTGGCGGCACATCCATAAACCCGGATAGCGTCACGCCGGCAGCGACCGGCGGCGGAGCAAAAGTTACGGGCAATAAAAAACCGCTCAGGAAGGCGGGAATTCCGGCACATCACCCGCCCGCTCGATAGTCACAGACCTGATAATGGCGGCCTTGCCGGGGTTATTTTTTTCATTGCGGGGCAGGGAGACAATCTTGTCCGCCACCTCCATGCCCTTGATCACCTCGCCGAATACGGTGTACTGCCCGTCGAGGAAAAGCGCGTCGGCGACACAGATAAAGAACTGACAGGAGGCGCTGTGCGGATTTTGTGATCGGGCCATGGAAAGTATGCCTCGCTTGTGTGGCAACCGGCTGAATTCCGACCTCAATCTCTGCGGCCCGCTCCCTATTCCGTCGTTGTCGAGGTTATCATCCCGGCTGTTCGGGTCGCCTCCCTGGATCATGAATCCGGGCATCACCCGGTGGAAGGTGGTGCCGTCGTAGAACTTGGCCCGGGCCAGGGACTTGAAATTATTCACGTGATTAGGAGCAACCTCGGGGTAAAAACGCAGGACAATCCGGCCTAAATCGGTGGTGATTACCGCAAGCTCATCATCGGCCTGCAGCTCTTTTATCTCTGACTGGGGGCTTTCCACGGGTGTCGCCGGTTCCTCGGCTGCCTGGGTACCGGGCGGCTCTTTGGCCTTGGAGCAGACCGCCAGGAACATAACCATAAAACAGGAAACGAAGAGATAATTTAATCTAACTGCCATTTTCAGTATCCTTTCTACTCTTAAAGGAATAGCGGTAGTCGCCTCAGATGTGTGAGCTCAGTTTTATCAAATCTACTATCGTCCGAGGATGGGCAGGGGGGCAACCACCCTTCTGTCCTTATAGACACGTTCCATAACCACTTTTTTCAGCGGCCGCCCGTTTTCATCGACAGGCACCTGCGAAATCTTTCTAACCACATCCATTCCCTCGACCACCTGGCCGAACACGGTGTATCTTCCGTCGAGATTCGGCATCGGAGCCAGGCAGATGTAGAACTGGCTGTTGCCGGCATCCGGCTCGTCCACCGGGTGGGCCAGGCCTACGCTGCCCGGAATATGCCGCGCGGCGATCTCGGCCTTGAGAGTGAAACCGGGGTCGCCGAAGCCGTCGTTTGTCGGGTCGTCATCCCTGGTGTTTATATCGCCGCCCAGGATCAGTTTGCCGGGCTGGATCTGGTGGAACGTCAGGCCGTCGAAAAAACCCGACTCGGCCAGGTTAATGAACTTGACAACGTGGTTGCGGGCCGCTTCTCTTTTGAACACGATCACGATCTCGCCGAATTCGGTATCGATCACCATTATATCGCGCTCGCTTTTCTGGGCCTGGATATCCCGGACCACGGCCATCTCGATGCCGGTGCGTGCCGGCGGGGGCTGGCAAGCGGCGAATGGTAATAAACACAGCGGAACCAGGATGATTTGCCAGGCGGCAGCTTTCATTTTTGATCGTATATACAAGGTTATTTTCCGATCCCTGAGTTGGATTCTCCGGCGCGGCGTCTCGCGCCCCTGGAACCCGAGATAGTCATACGAAAAGGTAAAAATATAATCTAATAATTCGGTCGGGATTTTACAATGATTTTGCCTTGAAAAGTCGAGGAATTTTGAAGGAATAGCTGAGACCCGAGCGGTCCCGGTATGAAGTCTGATTTTTATGACGGTTTAACCAGGAAAAAAAGGTTTTTTGGTGGATTGTCTAACCAGGATTAAAACATTCTGATGGAAAAAGTAAACAAAAAATGCAATAGAAAAAGCCCGCGAGTTACTCGGAAAGCATGAGGCTATGAAAAACTGAAGATAATCATTTAACATATATTGACAAAAGAGTATTGAAACAGTTAGAATTAAACATATATAATTCAAAAATAACGGTTGAAGCTGAAAAAAATTTGGAATCGGCCACCATCTCAACCACTGGCCGTTTATAGCAAAGCTTGGTGTTTAAAGATTAGTTAAGACCTTGCAGGACAGCTATCAGACAACCCCGTTCGACCCGTACTTCACTCGCTGCGCCGGCTTAGGCAGTCTGATAGAAATCTGCCGGTGTTTTTATCCCGGCTTTCTGATAAACTCCGGAGGGCACAATGCAAAAGGACTTCCATTTTTACGTAGCATATGCTTTGGCCAACAAAGCAGGATTCTCTCATGAGGATTCTTTCATAATTGCTTATTCTTCCCAGTACGTTGATGACAACAACGAGAGGCAATATCCTGAAAAAGATGGAAAGCCCCGGTTTCCATCGCAGATTAGAATGAATGGCGGTCATTTTCGTCCCATCATGACTCAGTCCATGTCGGTCAAGTCCCTGGTCTATGAAATCCAAAAATTTGTCTATGTTCCCTTTCATTTCTTGCCGGGTAACAACGATCAGCCGATAAAAGGGAATTACAACAGGTACAGCACCACTCCTGATTCAACTAATGCGCAGAAACTGTTGAAAGCTGCCCTCAACAGTGGGGATTTATACAGGATCGGCATAGCCCTTCATACTTTCGCAGATACCTGGTCGCATCAAAATTTTACAGGGTATGAGGAGGACTGGAACTCCGTTTTCATATGGAGCAACCCCTACAGGGCAATAGTTCCAAATATCGGTCATGCGGATGTCGGCCACGGCCCTGACGACATATCTTCTCCATGGAAGGATGATCGCCTGTACAAGCCGGAACGTAAGATAGACAATAGAGAAAGAGCTATGGAGGCCACCAAGAGAATCTATCAGGAGTTAAGGCGTACAAAGAAAGGGAAGCTCTACTGGACCGATGTCAAAGGGGACTTTAAAAAGATTATCTATGCGAAAGACTATGACGACCGCAAAGATCGGGTAAAGGAGTATGTAAATAATCAGAATCTAAAGTATGAAGAGGATGAATGGGTGGATGAGGCCATAGACCGAAGCAACGGCGAACTGACGGCCGTCCCGAACTTCGCAGATACCCACTGGTTCAAGTTTCAGCAGGCCGCAAAGGCTAATCTGGCCTTGGTTGTCGATATGTTGAAAAGTTATTGAATTAAACGGCGAGCGCATTCCCGGCAGCTTGCCGCGGGGAGTCTTCAATATGGCATTCTCAAGGTTGGTTGTTGGCATTTGTCATTAAAAAATATTGGGACAAATTTTTATCGCTGCGCGGAATGGTTCAGGATTACAACAAGCAAGGAGGTATCTAAGATGATTCATACTTACAAAATAAATGGCGTGCCCGTTCAAACGGGCGACGTAATCTGCACCACGGATGGCGGAGGAAAAACTATTGCCGGTGAGTTCTGGCGTTTAATTGGAAAGCTCATACCGGGGGATGTCGACCATATCGTGGTATATGTCGGCCCTAAAGGCCGTTGTGTGGAAGCCGGAGCAAAAGGTCATGTAATCAGTTTTGAGGTCAAGGAAAATACTTGGGACGCAGATAAAATGCAAAAGGAACGCTGGTTAGTCGACACTTTTTATGGTGTGGCATATCCGGTAAAGAATAAGGACCTGCCTGAAGAAAAGATATTGGAGATTCGAAAAAGTGTGGCCAATTACTGCCTTGCTCAAGCTGCTACCAGGAAACCTTATAATTTCAATTTTCTCGACTCAAAAACCGAGAAGGCTTTTTATTGCAGCCAGCTGGCATATATGGCCTATTTACATCAGGAGATCGACCTGAATACCGGGAAAGGCATTCCGCATATCCCGGGAACCGGCAGCATTATTTTTCCCCAGGAAATATGGTCCGGTTGCCACCACCAAAAAGCATGAATGTTCTTGCAGGTTAATTGTATATGAAAACCCGGGATTCCTTCTTGAGCAGGAAAAATCACCGTCAAAAATATCTATGGTAAAGGAAGTTTTTTAAATAAACAGCTTGTTGCACTTATCCCACAAGCAAGTCCTGAAATTTCTGTGGATACTATTTCCGGTCTTTCTTTTGCTTAGTCTGGCTCCTATCCCCTTGACCCTCCACCTGCTCTGAACTATCTTGATCAAACATTCTCTTAATCTATAAACCCTAACCTTCCTCGAGGAGCAACCGCACCATGTCCGGAATCCGCTTTATCAGACGTTTTGCAACCCTGGCACTGCTTGTCGCCTGGGGCTCTGCGGCCTTGGCGGCCGAACGAACTGTGGTGGATCCCTGGGTCACCACGGACAAAAGTGTCAACTGCTTCGATGCCAAAACCCTGGTGGCCGATGTCACCCGGGGCCTTAACGATCCCCAGGACCGGGCTGTCGCCCTTTACAGCTTCTTCCAGCGAACCATGTTCCCCTATGCCAACCGCAACGAGTACCCGTTCCCGGAGAACGACCAGCAGCACATGTTCGATTTCGTACGTATAGTCAATGTCTATGGTTATACTCTCTGCTCGCAGACCAGCATGATGTTCGCCAGCCTGCTGGCCGGCAGCGGTCTTTTCGAGGATGCCCGCGCGGTGAACGTGCCGGGTCACGCCACGGCGGAGGTCAAGTGGAACGGCCGCTGGCATTTCATGGACCCGATTGTCGGCTGCTTTGTTTACCGCAGGGACAGGCGCGAGATCGCCTCGATCGAGGATATTGTGGCCGACACCACCCTGCTCACCCGCGCCGCGCAGGAAGGCCGGGCCGGGGTGCCGCTTTTTCCCTATGGCGGCGAGAGTATCTACCCCGAGGGCTCGCTCAGCAGCCACGATGAATGGTTCACCTACCGCAAGTACGCCATGGACTTCCTGGTGAGGACTCTGCCCGAGGCCAAACCGTGGGGGGAGAGCGAGACTTTTACTCATACCATGGCTTTCAACCTGCGCCCCGGCTTCAGTTTAACCAGGCTCTGGGACCATCTGCCGGGGATGTATAATGTCAACTACGATTATTTCCGCCAGCCGTTCAACCAGGGCAAACGGTCGCCCTCGCCGGCAATCCTGCCGCCGCATCACCCGGACGGCGGCAAGGGCGAGCGGGATTCGCTGAATTTTCCCATTATCAAGCCTTACCGCAAGACTATCAAGGGACGGGATTCTTACAAGTATTACGCCAACGGTATTTTAAGCTACCAGGACAGGTTCGCCGACCGGAGAATTTTCGCCGCGGCGGACTCCACAACCGGACTCGAAGTGGCTCCCGCGCCGGATAAGGCCGGAGGGCTGCTGCGCTGCGCCGAAGGCGCAGCCGAGGGATGCGCCTCTTTCAGGTTCGAAGCGCCCTATATTTTTGTCGGCGGAAAAGTGACCGGCCGCGCGCAGGTTGCCGACGGCAGCTGGGTAGCCGTCTATATGGACGGGCCCGCGGGAGCTTCCCAACTGACCCTGGGAGTAGTGGAAAAAAGCGGAAATTTCTCTTTCGAGATACCCAAACAACTCCTCGGAGAACGTTACGCGTTCAAACTGGTGCTCACCCTGCACAATAAAAGCGGCACCCCCAATGCAGTCAACCTGCGCGAGTTCAAGGCCGAGGCCCTCTGCCAGCTCAACATGTATTCGCTGCCCTTTCTGGCTCCGGGCAGCAACACGGTTACTTTCCACGCCGGCTCTCTTCCCGAGGGGGCCAGGGTTAAACTGACTTACCAATGGGTCGAACAGGGATGGGACCGCACCGACAGCCGGGTGGTCGGCTCCGCACCAGAGAACTATACCATCGAGGTGGCGGGAGAGGAATATCCCCGCATGAAAGCGGTGACCATGGAATACCTGGCACCCTGAGTGCGGCTGAATATGTCGGACTGTGGTTTTGAAGACTCCCCGCAGCAAGTGGGCGGGAATGCGCTCGCTGTTCAATTCAGGATGGTTGATTGCACTTTCTTACGGGAAAGAGGATTTTTTCCTTTGACAATGTTGATTATTACCTTTTAATTTTATGCTTCTACGATTTTGCTAAGTTTTTAAAATCAATGAAGTACAATCCACATTATTTCGTGCAACGGAGGTAAAGGTGAGAGTTGTCAAGCATTGGTGTTTTTTAACTGTAGCATTGGTTGTGGGCGCATGGGTTTCAGCCGAGGCCGGAGAGGTCAGGGTTTATGAGTCGCCTCTGACCCTGCCTACCTATCGCATCGGTCCCCCCGAGCAGATGCCTGTCTGGCGCGAGATTTATCCCTATACCATGTACGATAAGCTGACCGATGAAAGATACAACCGTACCTACCGCGCCCTGTGGGTGGAGAATGAATATGTCAAGGTGCTGGCCCTGCCCGAGATCGGCGGCCGCTTGCACGGCGCCCAGGACAAGACCAACGGCTACC
>CAZSTM010000112.1:0-9850 GCA_964609635.1 uncultured Gemmatimonadales bacterium | reverse complement strand
CCGGCAGTTTGAAGCCGGGCCGGGCGACCTGCTGGCTGTAGAGTAGGAGTATCCGGAGAAATCGGCGTATTATCATATAAACTCTCATGTTCGCTCTTAAGCGGCCGAAGCGAAAGATTAAAATTTCCTGAAGGTTTCGGGCACGGCCCCAGCTCCACTCGCGCGCGTTCGCTTGCTAGCCCTCATCCACACCTCTCGTTTGCATTCGCTCACGAGCACTGCCCTCTGTGCCCCAACTTCTTTTTTTACTATGGCTAATAATACTTAATCTGATTAATCTGCGTAATCTGTGGACAAAAAATCACCGGATTTTCATTTAACGTATTTTTAAAAGGAACTGAAAATGAGGCTGATAAAAATATCTCTGATTGCAGTTCTATTATTGAGCTGCGCACCGGGCCCCGGCCCGCCAATTACCGACAGCCCGAATGAGGCACGTGATTATTATCCCTCTTCCGAATCCATGGGCGGATGGCGCAAGAACACGGACCCGGAATTTATCCGCTCCCTGGGGCTGGACCCCGAGCGGCTGGAGGAGTTCGGCCGGTACAACCTGTCCGTTCCCAACAGCACCTGGATGCCCTATGCCGGATACCAGGGGATTATGGTGATCAAGAACGGCTGGATTGTCGGGGAATGGTACAACATCCCGGAGGCCGAGACTTTCAAGACCTATATTTCCTCCAATGGAAAGTCTTTTGCCATGGTCTGTTTCGGTATCATGGCTCAGGAGAGCCGGGCGGGCGTCAACGACCTTCAGATAAACCCGCAGAGCAAAGTGTATGACCCTCGATGGCTGCCTGAGGGTTTTCCGCTGTCAGATTCATTGAAGAGGTATATCACTTTTGAGCAGATTTTCAGGCATACCTCCGGTCTATGCCCGGAAAGGACCGCCTCGGGTGAAGATGTGGAGAAAGGAAGAAACCAGTGGTCGGATTATGCGGATTGGATTGTCGGTCACGATGAGAAATGGCCGCAAACCGGAAAGCTGTATTTCACTCCCGGCCACCCCGAGGAATACGCAGGCAGTGAGACCTGGGGCGAGGCTGCCGGTGCTTATTCCAGCGTGAGTTTCGGCCACCTGGGACTCGTTCTGAGAAACGTTTATGGCATACCGGCCGCGGAATTTCTCTGGACCCGGCTCCTCGAGCCCCTGGGTTTCAGCGGGATCGATTTTCACGCGCCTCCCGGCAACCGAATCAAGTGGTTCAGCGCAGGGGGCGTGCGGATGACCCCGCGCGATTACGCCCGGTTCGCGTATTTTCTGCTGCGGGACGGCAGGTGGAAAGACGAACAGATCGTTCCTGCCTCATATATTCAGCGGTTCAGAACCTCCGTGCTCTACCCTAACCTCAGGTCCAATCAGGATGGATATTTCGGCGAGCAGTACCCCAAAGATATGTTCCGCATCGCCGGCTCGGGACTTAACTGGGCCTTTATGGTGCCATCGCTGGATTTAATCGCCCTGCGGACCGGCCGCGCCGGTAACGCTATCTGGGATGAAGTGCAGCAGGAGTTTCTCCGCAAAGCCTTCGCTGCCGTGACAGATCGATAGCCGACCGACTCACCAGGATAGCAATCCAGAAGCAAGAACAAAGCCGGCAGGCTTCTATCGCTTAACGGCACGCAGGGTCGATAACAGGTGGGCTGTAACTGAGGTCATTGCTTCGGCATAACTTTGCTGATCCAGTACTTTGAATCGCATAATTTTCTGCGCCTTTCCCGTCTCGCCATAGGCTATCTTCGCATCCTCGCTGATCGAAACGTACACCGGCGAAAATTCAAATATTTTATGCTCTTTATAAACAGTCCCGGTATCAGAACCTACAGACAGGTATCGTTCGCCGTCCCGGACGATCTTTCGGTCGGCAAGGCTGGTGAAAACCGCCGTACACCATAGGTTTCTCTTACCGGCCATAAGGCGCGCCTTCGCTTCCGGGTCGGGAGACAAGGTTAAAAATTCCGCTGGAGGAGCGGACTCTTTTTCCAGTGCGTAAATGAAAAACTGGAGGACTTCCGGCTGGCAATCTTTCAGCAGGTTCTCATGCTTTGCTATCCAATAAGAGGCGTGGCCGTTGTTAGTCATTATCCCCTCAGCCACCCTGCCGTCGAAACACGGCACCCAGTAAATCGGAAGCCCGGATCGCATGAGACAGACATAGGCATGGGGGTCGAGTGTCACATTATACTCCATATAGTCAGTGGAGGCCTCTCCGATAAACATCATAATCCTGGCCGCTTTTGCCCTGAACAGGTCCGGCTCCCGATTGAAAGCGGCGGCCACGTCGCGAACGCTGCCGACAGTGACGATGTTTACAGGGGTTGGAGATTCTTTCAGGACCGTAAGGATCAGCTCCACCGCACGCTGGAACTCGGCGCCTTGCTCAAGACCCTTGTCCTTCGGTCCGGAAAGCTTTTGGCTAAGGCCGACGGCCAAAGGAACATTACGGCCGGTCAGAGTATTTAACTGTGATACGGGGATGCTCCCGGGCCGTTCGTGCTGCTTGGCCCCCTGGTCGAGGATGATCGCCTTGAGGTCCAGTTCCGGCATGGCGTAAAGAGTAGCAATATCGAAATGATCGTCCGGGTCGTCATGCGGATGAAAAAGATCGGTGCAATAGATTACTGGAACCCGTTTTCCCGATATCGAAGTTTGACCCGGCGGACGGCTACCGGTCTTTCGAGGTGTCGGGCCCCGATTCAAGGTTTCCAGCAGCCATTGGATCATCAGTTGGGTGCGCTCCGGCCCGAAGCTCTGCGGGTGGTCCTTGCCGGGGAAGGGGACAATCCTTTTCGTGCCTTTCAGGTTGTTGTAAGCGGAGTAAACCGTGGTCGGCGGGCAGGCCTCGTCCAGCAAGCTCACTGTTAACAGCGCCGGCACCTCGATAAATCCTGCCGCCACAGCGCCGTCAAAGTATGCCGAGGTTCTCCCGGCCTGCTCCGACTTTTCACGTTCCAGCAGGTGCGGCCAGCCCGTGGGCCGGCCGTAAAGGACTCCGGTGTGGTCGCACATTGCCGGGACATTGACCGCAACCGCTTTGACCCGCCTGTCGAGCGCGGTTATCAGCAGGCTCAGGCCGCCTCCCTGGCTGGCTCCGGCCACCGCCAGCCGGGTGGTGTCCACGTCCTCGCGGCCGCACAGGTAATCCAGCGCACGTATGCCCCCCAGCACTACCCTGCGGTAATAGTAACGATAAGGGTCGTCGCAGCCTTGAAAAGGGAAGCTTCCCAGGATATGTCTCGCATGTAATCGCTCGTAGAACTGCGGGTCTCGCCCAAGCTCGATCCCGTGAATGTTGACCGCCAGAACAATCATCCCGGCCTCGGCATAAGCCGATCTGGGGTCTGTTCTGAACTCGCGGATTCCTCCCGGCGCACCCATCACGTAAACCAGGGCCGGGAAAGGCCCTTTGCCTTCGGGCACAGTCAGCCAGCCGAACATCCGGGAGCCCTCGATATTGGCCAGGCTCACCAGGCAGCGTTTGGCTCCGGGAATTTTCTCCTCAGTAACCGGCTCGAGCCGGGGATCGACCGGGACCCTTGTCAGCTCGGCGATCCCCTGGCGCCAGAACCTGGTAAAATCTCCCGGCGCAACGTTTGTCGGCCTGATTCCTTCCGGGTCGAAACCACAGGCAGATGCCCGCCTGACTGTATCTGCACCGGCGGTCAATATCACATCGAGCCGCAGAAAACCCGGCCGGTCCAGGCTGCTCCGCAGTTTTATCGCCGGGCCCACGATTTCGAGCGATCCTTTATCCAGCAGGCGCGCTCCATCTTCGCTGAACCTGTAGTGCAGCAGCAGAGGGCCGGGGACACGGCCTGGATTGACGATCTCCACGCTGAAAACCGCCGTATCCCCCGGATGATAATAGTGCCCGGCACGCTCGAGCCGGACCTCCAGCCCCGGTCCATCCGTGTTTTGCGCAGCAGCAGAGCGGACGGGACAGGCAAGCATGATTAGCAGCAAGCACCGGATAATCTGAAACATGGTTTGCCTCTTGGTTGAAAGGAATCCGCAAAAGACCCGACGCGATAAAAATAGCCGGCAAATTATCGGATGACAAGGGAACCTTGATCCGAGCAATACCCGACTTGACTTTGAGACAATAATCGGTATAATAGAATGTGTTTTTCTGGACAACTCAGGCTTAGCTAAGATCGAACCGGCTGTAAGATCCTCCGGGAGCATTCCAAAAGTTTCAATTTTAATATTCGTTTCTTTTTAAAGAGGGGGTAATAGTGAAAAGCGGAAAGAAAAGCGCAATCACCCGTCGTGATTTCCTGGCGACCGGAGCGGCGGCCGCAACGGCGATTTCTGGGTTTCCCTTTGTGAAGAGCGCCCACGCGCAGAGCGCAGAACCTCTCAAAATAGGCGTAATCGGCTGCGGTGGAAGGGGCACGGGTGCCGTGGCAAACGCACTCACTGCGGCTCCCAACATACACCTGATCGCCATGGCCGATCTGGTTCCCGACCAGATCGAAAAAAGCCTGAACACCCTGAAGACAAAGGACGAGGACCTCCAGGGTGAACTTCAAAATAATATCAAGGTGGAGAAAGACCACATATTTACCGGGCCGGATTGCCATGAAAAGCTGCTCCAGACCGATGTGGATTACGTTATTCTGACCACCCCTCCGGGATTCAGGCCCCGTAATTTCGAGGCGGCGGTTCGGGCAGGCAAGCATATCTTTGCGGAAAAGCCTGTAGCAACCGACCCTGTAGGAGTCAGGAAAATTCTAAAGGCCGCCCGGCAGGCCAAGGACAAAGGGCTTTCGGTAGTGGTAGGCCTTAATGCCAGGCACGATAAAAGTGTAATGGAGACTGTCAAAAGGATTCACGACGGAGCGGTGGGCGAAATCCTCGCAGGCAGCATTCACCGTCTCGGCGGAGGCTTGTGGCACCGGGGCTCGGACCCCTCATGGACTGAAATGGAATATCAATGCCGCAACTGGTATTACTACTGCTGGCTCTCCGGCGACCAGATAGTCGAGATGGTAGTCCATCAGATCGACTTGATGAACTGGGCCATGGGCGCCTACCCGGTCAGCGCCCTGGGAAGCGGCGGGCGGCAGGTCCGGACCGACCCTAAGTACGGAAATATCTATGATCACATGTCGATCGATTACGAATATCCCAATGGAGCGCATGTAGCCTTTATGTGCCGCCAATGGGATAATTGCGACAACAAGAATGCCAATTTAGTCATCGGAAACAAGGGGAAAAGCGATTCGAGAGCGAGAATCTCGGGAGAGAACACATGGAGATACAGAGGTGAAAGAACCCACTCGCAAGTGTACGAGCATTGGGAACTGATTGAAAGCATCAGGAAAGGACAGGCAAGGAACGATGTGCTGGATTTCGCCGCTTACAGCACCCTGGCGGCGATCATGGGCCGCGAATCCGCCTATACGGGACAAGTTGTCACCTGGGAAGAAATGCTGAATTCGGACCTCGATCTGTTTCCGGAAAGCACCGCGCTCGGTCCGGCGCCCAAAAGGCCGGTGGCCATCCCGGGTCAGCCGAGACCGTTATAATTTCCCGTTCATTTTTCTAATCATCGACAGTTTATGAGAGTTAGACAGGATAACAGGATGGACAAGATTTAGAAAGCCGATATCATTGTGGAGAACTCGGTTATCGTCGAACTGAAGTCGGTAAAACGTCTGATAAGAGCACATGAAGTTCAACTGGTAAATTATCTGGTGGCGACTAACAAGCCTGTAGGGTTGCTCCTGAACCTCGGTGAACGCAAGGTTTAAGTTAAAAGGAAAGTCAAGGATTTGCATCTTTTGATAAACAGGAAAAAATAATCAAGTTCATCCTGTTATCCTGTCTAAGTTATTTAATTAAGGCCTGCTCGGATAAGGAACCAAACTTCTCAAAGGAAGGATTCCGATGAAACGAATAGTTCTTTTATTCCTGATCGCGGTTGCCGGATGCGGTGTGATCGCCAGCCAGGTAACCGCCTCGCCGAAAGCCGACGAGGAGTTTGTCTCCCTGTTTAACGGCCAGGACCTGGCCGGCTGGGTGAATGTAAACTGCGCCCCGGAAACCTGGATAGTCAAAGACGGGATGATTGTCTGCAGCGGAATCCCGACCGGGGTGCTGCGCACGGATAAGCAGTACGAAAACTATATCCTGGAACTGGAATGGCGTCATATGAAAAAAGGCGGCAACGCCGGCCTGTTCGTTCACTCCGACCCGATAACCTCGCGAGGACAGCCTTTCACGCGTGCGATCGAGGTTCAGATCATGGACGGCAATGAAGGCGACATTTTTGCCATTCACCGCGCCACCCTGGCCCCCTACATGCCCCATCCGAAGTGGGCAGGCGCCATGCGCTCGCTGCCCGTGGAAAACAAGATGAAAGCAACCGGCCAGTGGAACCATTACCGGGTGGAGAGCCGGGATGGAACGTTGACCCTGGCGGTTAACGGCCAAAAGGTGACCCGAGCCTACCACTGCAATCCGCGCAAAGGATATATCTGCCTCGAATCCGAGGGGAGCGAAATCCATTTCCGCAACATCCACATCCGCCAGCTCCCCGGCTCCGACCCGCCCGAGGATGTAGTGGCCAAGACCTGTCAGGGCTTTCGCTCGCTCTATAACGGCCTGGACCTGCGCGGCTGGAAGCAGGAACCCGGCCATCAGGGGCATTGGATGGCGAAGGATTGGATCCTGGACTACGACGGCAAAAGCCAGGCCGAGGACAAGGCCCTGTGGACCGAAGAGGAGTTCGGAGATTTTATTCTGATCGTGGACTGGAAACAACCGGCAGAGCCAAAGTATGATAATGTTCCCGTGGTCCTGCCGGACGGCTCGAATGCCGTGGATGAGGACGGCCGGCCGGTGATGGTGCCTGTGCTCGATGGAGGGGACAGCGGTATCTACCTGCGAGGCAGCACCGAAAGCCAGCTCAATATCTGGAACTGGCCGGTGGGCTCGGGTGAAATCTGGGGCTATCGCGTGGATGAGAGTATGCCTGCCGAGGTGCGCAAAGGAGCTACCCCCATCCTGAAGGCGGATGAGCCGGTCGGCGAATGGAACCGCTTCGAAATTACCGCTAAGGGTGACCGGGTGACCGTGGTCCTGAACGGGAAGACGGTGATTCACCAGGCCCGGCTCCCGGGAATCCCCAAACGCGGGTCCATCGGGCTGCAGCATCACGGGGACCTGGTCCAGTTCGCCAATATTTATATCAAGGAGCTCGACTGAGGCCCGACGGTTCTAGACAGGTTCTCCCGGAGTCGCCGCTGCTCCGCGACGCAGGAATGCTGCGGTCCCTGCCACGTGTCTAGACCGTAGAGCGGGCTTATTAATAAGAGAATTGCACGACCGGTTTATTGAAGGGGCGCACCTGTACGTGCGCCCTGTCTCTTTTTAGATGTTTCATCAGTTTGAGGAAAAATCATTCCAATGCACAAACGACCTGCGCACCTGCTTATGCCGGCCTTGTCACTGCTGACAATCCTGGTCCTTTTGTTCTTCGATAGCTTTAACGCCGCAGCGGGAGACATCGGTACGGCGAATACCCAATACAAGGAGGACATAAACGGGGACGGCAGTGTAGGTATCGCGGACGTGATCTCCCTGCTGCTGCTGGGGCGGGACAGCCCGAACGATCCGCGGGTAGATTATAACGGGAACGGGAAATATGCGGTCAGCGACGCCATAGCCATGCTTATCAATATCACCGGCGGGAACCTGACCCCCTTGAGCGGCACACCACCCAGTCCCGGCGAGATGGAGGTCTATCCCACTTACAGTGCCGTGGGTGTGGAGATTCCCTACACCGGCGACCTGAGCGACAGCACACAGGTGCTGCTTTTCTGGCGCAAAGGCACAGAATCCAGGTGGCGCAACGGCCCGGAGATGACAGTAAACCCGGACCGCAGTCTGATACACGCCAGCATTTATCCGCTGGAACAGGATGAGGACCTGGACATCCGGGTTTTGTTTTACGATCCTAACGCACCCGGCATTCCTGCGCTCGAGACACGAACGAGCACCCGAAAGATGGTTCTCGAGCCGACCGGCGGGCGTACCTACTATGTCTCTCCGGACGGCAGCGACACGAATCCCGGAACCATGGAAAGTCCTTTCAAAACCCTGGCTCACGCAAGCGCAAGCTTAAGTGCCGGAGACATTGTTTACGCGCTCGACGGTGTGTATCGCGAAGGCGGCCTTTTCGAACGCCTAAGTGGAACTGAGGACCGGCCGATCGTTTTTGCCGCCGCCGAGGGACACCACCCCATCCTGGACAGCTCTCTCGAGATCGCCCGGGAAAGCGGTGTCTGGAATCTGTTCAGCGGCCGGATTTACTCCACCACCCTCGGCTCGGACTTCTCGATGGAAAGCGGCGTGGGCTATGGCGGCTATGTGGCCCAGGATGGTAAGCGAATGTTCCGCTACAACTCGGCCAGTGAGCTCATGAGCGACAACCTGAATGTCCCTCGCGCCTGGTTCCTGAATACACAGACAAATACGCTCTATGTCCGCACCGGCAACGGTGATTCTCCGGAGAACTACACCTATAACGTTGCCCGGCACCGCTACGCCTGCCTGTTCTCAGGCAGCGAATACGTGGTGATCAGGGGATTCGAAATGCGCTATTACTGCGATGCCGCGGTGCGTTTCAGCGAGGGCGCTCGCGGCTGCGTGGTCGTCGACAACACCATCCACAACGCTCCCAACGGTATCTACCTTAAAAACGAAACCACCCGCGACAACGCGGCCTGGCGAAACCTGATCTACGAACCCGGGCTGGTCGAAATCCCCTGGAACTCTATCAAAGCAGGCGATTATCCCCGCCAGGGTATAATGTCCTGGATAGCCGGGCGGGGCAATTCATTCAACTACAACACCCTGCACGGCTGGTTCGACGGGATTACCGTTGAAATCTGGGAAACCGCGGGCTACCTCGACGCCCACCGCGACTGCGACGTGATGTTCAACCAGGTCTATAACATCGGCGACGACGCTTTCGAGCTGGACGGCGGCGGAGTAAACATGCGCCTGCACGGCAACTCGGTGCGCAACGCCATGACGGCCATCTCGCTGGCGCCCGTCGAGCGGGGACCCGTGTATGTCACCCGTAATGAGGTCACTTACATGAACCTGCTGTTCAAGCTGAATGTCGGCACCCCTTACAGCCTGGGCTGGACTTATGTCTACCACAACTCCGGCTACGGCCTGAACAGCGGTAACGGTATGGCAATGATCGGCATGACCGGCAAGGGTTCGGGCGGCCCGGAGACACGCAACAAAATATTCAAGAACAATGCTATGATCGGGGCCGACCGGGCGGTGCGCACCGGCTATGATGGAAACAACCATCTCGATTACAACTCCTACTATCACATGCCCGGCCAGGACCCGCGTAAGTTCGAATGGAATGACGTTACCTATTTCTCGATGGAAGCTTTCCAGGCGGCCACCGGACAGGAAGCCCACGGCCTGTATGTCGACCCGCAGTTCGTTGAAACGCCCGGTCTCGGCGAGATACCGTGGCAGGGGTTCTGGGAGGACGAGATCGGTAATTACCCACTGGTCCCGGACGCAAAAGTCGGCGACCTCAGGCTCGGCTCCGACAGCCCGCTCATCGACCGCGGCCTGGTCATTCGCGGCTTCAACGAGGACTATTCGGGCGAGGCGCCCGATATCGGCGCGTTCGAATATAACCCCTGAAAAATGCGCCCCTACAAGTAAAATCTCCCTCGGTCCCTCTTTTTCAAAGGGGGATGGGGGCACTTTGTATCTGTCTTTTATCTTTTCTTCTGACTCCTGACTCCTGACTCCTGCCTTATGTCTCCTGCCTTAAACCCCGCTTGACTTATAGGGGGCATCTGA
>CAZSTM010000111.1:0-9864 GCA_964609635.1 uncultured Gemmatimonadales bacterium | reverse complement strand
TAGTGCATCCAGAACTGGTCGGGGTGAACCTCGCCGAAAAAGTCCACATCGGCGATACCTACCCCGCTGGAAAACATACCGCCGCGGTTCCATTCCAGCAGCTTGCGCACATTGACGGCCTGCGGAGATTTCCGCTGCTCGAGGTGGCGCAGCAGGTAGATTCCGTCCACATGGTTGTCCACGGTGAGGATGTTTTTTTTCAATCCGCGCTGGTGGAAGTCCTCGGTTCGGCGCATGATAATATCCACCGCGTGGCGGCTCTGGCGGTGGGTCAGGTCGGACTCGGCGATCGAGGCTCCCCGGCCTGAATATGCCAGGTGGTAAAAGCAGGCGCGGTCGATATTTTCTTCTTCTATAAAGTCGAAGATCTTTTCCAGGTCCTGGTAGTTATGGCGGGTAAGAGTAAGGCGCAGGCCCACGCGCTGACCGAGCGCCACCAGGTTCCTGAAACCCCGCATGGCCAGCTCGAAAGCTCCCTCCCGGCCGCGGAAGCGGTCATTCACCTCGCCGATGCCGTCCAGGCTGATTCCCACATAGGTGAATCCTGACTCCTTGATCCGAGAGGCCGTTTTTTTGTCGATCAGAGTGCCGTTGGTCGACAGGGTGGGCCTCAGGCCCAGCTCGACCGCATAGCCTGTCAACTCGAACAGGTCGCGCCTTACCAGCGGTTCCCCGCCCGAAAAAAGGATCGCCGGAACCTTGAAGTCCGCCAGGTCGCTCAGGAAAGCCTTGCCCTCGCCGGTGGTCATTTCGTTGGGGTAACGAATGTTTTCCGAATCGGTATAGCAGTGCACGCAGCGCAGGTTGCAGCGTCTGGTAACATTCCAGACTGTGACCGGCCGACGTTCGGCTGCACTTTTCGCCGCCTGCTGGGGTACGGAATGAACCTTACTTTCGTCCTTCGCTCCGGTGTGGCCGTAGCGGATGGCATCGCCGCTCGAGGTCTCACCGCAGAGAAGCCTGGTAATGTCTATCATGTAAACCTCTACAAAGGAGGTGGACTTTTAAGAAACCGGAGCAGTTTTAGATTGCTCCTCGGCCCGGCAGCTAATAGATTAATGATTATCGCCGCCGTTTGTTACAGCAACTGAGAATTTAGGAAACATTTGCGCCACTGTCAATTAACTAAATTCTGATAATCGCTTCATCGGACACAAAGAAGGATGAAAATCCAGGGCAGATTTATTTATCGGGCACGGCACGGGTGTGCCCCTGCAACTCGTCCCCGGAAAATCGCGGGATAATAGACTGAAAAACTTTGTGCCTTTTATTCTGACTTTTGTATTTTCTAAGTGCAAGGAGGCCCGGATGGGAAGGGTCAAGCGATTCGGAGTATCGATAGATGAGGAGTTGTGCTCGCGGTTCGACCGACATATCGCCGAAAAGGGCTACACCAACCGTAGCGAGGCTCTGCGTGACCTGATCCGCGAGCACCTGGTAGCCGAACAGTGGAAGCTGGACGGCACGGAGTCGGTGGCCAGTTTAAGCCTGGTCTACAATCACCATACGCGCGAGTTGAGCGAAACCCTGAACAGCCTTCAGCACGAGCATCATCAACTGATTGTCTCCTCGCTGCACGTGCATATCGACCACGACAATTGCCTCGAAGTGATTATTTTCAAAGGGCCCAACACCCTGATAAAAAGTATCGCCGACCGCTTGACCGCCACCCGCGGTGTCAAGCACGGCAAGCTGACCATGAGCACCACCGGCCAAGGACTGTGACCGTTGCGAGCTCCTATCGAGTCCGCATTTCGTTGCAGTCCGACAGGAACTGGAAAATTGTTGCCCGGCTTTTTTAAGAACTTCGCAATAAACATTTTACAAAGCCGTCATGAGCCTGTGGCTCACTCGGAAACCATGAAAATGTTTTTCGTAGGGGCGCAGCATGCTGTGCCCCCTCACCGGGTTTTTGCCGAAACCCTGGAAACAAGCCCCTTTGGGCTATTATTTTTGAAGTAAAAAAAGAGTTATTTTTTGCAAAGCGGTTTCAATCGAATGCAGCTGTTGCCGGAAAATTATAAGCTTATCTGTCTTTCTTTCAGTTGGACATCCTGCCTTTAGAGATAAAGTATCCCGTTTTTCACTTCTTTTTTATTCAAAAAAAACGGTCGCCACTTTTAAGCCGGCGACCGGACTAGGTTCCAAGAAATTTCATGATCGGTATTCCTTTTCAGGAAATTGAGTTAAACAGGAAAAACATAACCCATGGACCGAAGTAGGCAATGACACTGCTCATTGCTTTGATATAGGAATAAGCTCCACTGAAATTCTTGTTGACCGTCGATTCCATTTTATTCCTCCTCGTTAAGTTTTTTTGGGGCATCTTGCTTTTGCTCCCGGTTATCAACAGTCACTTAATATGACTTCACATTTCAGGTTTTGGTTTCAATATTTTGATATCTTCGGAATTCTTAAGCTTGGGGACCGGCAAGCCGTTGAGCTGAAAATCTCGGGGTTGGCGGATAGTTGGGTGGGGGCGGCGCACGCGCTTCTTTGAAGCGCGTGCAGCGCGGGCTGCCTGTGCGGCTTGTGCCGCACAGGCGCCGCCCCCACCCTCATGTGAAGCTCCTGGCCCCGATTTCCGACACCGGGCGCAAATTAAAAGCTCGGTAAAAGTAAGCTCGCAGATGGAGGCAATTTAGAAAGGGATCGGCATTCAATCCATGAACAGGTAGCGGCGCCACTTATCCACGGACTGGGAGTGGTAGAAATGGATAAAAGAAAAGTAGTGCGGCCGTTTGGGGCGGGAGAGTAGATTCAGGCCCGCTTTTTCAGGAGTGCGGTCGGCTTTCTTGTTGTTACAGTTGACACAGGCGGTGACCAGGTTTTCCCAGGTGTCCTCACCACCCAGACAGCGTGGGATCACATGGTCGGTGGTAAGGGGTTCGCGGGTGGTGCCGCAGTACTGGCAGCGGTGTTTGTCCCGTCTGAGAATGTTGCGCCGGTTGAGGCTGATCGCCCGCCGGTTGGTGTTGATATACCTCATCAGACGTACCACGCTGGGCAGCCTGAAACGTTGAGTAACCGAACGCGCGTACAAATGGTCGTAGTACTCCAGCACCTCAGCCTTACCGATCATTACCAGGACCAGCGCCCGCCGAGCCTGGCAGACATGCAGCGGCTGAAAACTGCTGTTAAGTACCAGAACGCTGTTGTTAAGCATCATTGAAACACCTCGACCGCAGCCCGCCGGCTAGCCAGGCTACCACTGCTGAAGAATACTGGAGATCAGGTCGTCGGCCAGCAGACCCACCACCCTGCGCGCCGCATCCTGTTCGCTTTCCTTATCGGGTTCATATACCGCCCAGCGGCTGAAATTACGGTCCTGCCAGAGGGTTTTATTTTCCACCCGGTCGATAAACTCCACCTCCAGCACGATAGTCACCCGGCGTCCGCTGACCTGGATTCCTCCAGTCTGACTGAAGGTTTCGGCTTCCTCAAAGTAACGACGCAACCTCCCGTCAATCTGCGCATCCGCCCCTGTAGCGTCACCCAGCCTAAGGTTGGCCTCGCTCAGGAAACGCTCGGTCACCGCATCCGTGATCTCCTGGGCCAGAAAAAACTCCGCGGTTTCGTTCTCGAAAGTCGGGATGTAAACTGTTTTAATATGCCGGGGCAGCCTTCCGGTCGTGCTGTAATGGCTGCAACCTGAGCACAATACTCCGACCGGCAGCACGATCAAGAAAATTAGATTATATACCGAAATAGTTTTCATCGTCAAGTCTATTCACCAAAAATGTGGTTTCAAAGCGAACCCGGTGAATAGGGGCGGTGTGAGGAAGCCTTATAAGTTAGACAACCGGCGGCACTTTTGCCCGGAGTTTCAGGAGTCTTCAGGCACTAGAATTTCAAAGGATGAATCTTCCAGGTCCAGGTTTATCTCCTCTTTGCCGACCAGCACGGTTATCTCACGGTCGGCGAGATAATCGCGGTAGACTGTTTTACCGGCTCTCTGCATTCCCTGCACGGCTTTGAAATCGCTGCGGATTATCTCCCGGCTGAGACGGCCTTTCTCGTAGCGGGCAAAGCGCACCACCGCGTCCAGGTCCCGGTCGTAGACAAACTCGTAAGCCTTCCTCTCATCGCTCAGGCGCAGTCGCAGGATCCGGCCTTCTTCAGCGGCCGTGGCCTGCATGGAGGGATGAAAGAAACGCTCGATCTGGTAAATACCGGTCACGCCGCCCAGGAATTCACCGTCGGTAAGTCCCCTGCTGTCAGCCAGTTCGCTTATCGGCCAGGTGTCCGAGCGCACGGTCCGCACCACCCGGTTGTCCTTCGGCAGGACCACGGTTATCGAGTCTCCGCGGGAGAGCAGCTGCATCCAGAGCGTGGTAAAAGGCGGACCGTAGATACTCATTTGCAGAGTGTCCGGGGAGCGGTAAACCAGCGCTCCATCTCCGCTGAAGGTGCGCCCTTTATCGAGCAGGCGAATCCGGAATACCTGCTTGTCCGTCTCCAGATAGGTATCCAGCCTTTTCAGCGCTTCGACTACTTCCTCCGGCGGCACCGCCGTGCCGGGCAGCCTTTTTTGCATGCTCACCGCGCAGCCGGCCGCCAAAAGCAATACAAGCCACAGCAGCCGGGCTGTCCGCCTGCAGGATGTAATAACCTTTTTCTCCATTATGGATTTTTCTCCGCGGAGCCTTGTTCGGACCCCATACGCTCCAGTTTCTTTTTCAGGCCCAGATTGTCGCCGTCCAACTCGAGGCTCTTGCTCCAGGCCTGGCGAGCCAGCTCTTGCTGATTCATGGCTTGGTAAATATCGCCCAGGTGTTCGTAAACCTCGGAGTGCTCTCCCAAAGCCTCCAGAGAACTCTTGATGAGCTTGAGTGCATCCTGGTTTCTTCCCATCTTGAACAGCACCCAGCCCAGGCTGTCGATATAGTGTCCGTTGCCGGGATCCTTCTCCAGGGCACGGTTGATCAGCCGTTCTGCTTCCTCGAGCTTAATCCCGAGCTCGGCATAGAAATAACCCAGGTAATTAAGAGCCGGCGCATAGTCCGGATTTTCTTCGAGGACCTGCTTCAGGTAGCTTTCGGTCCGGGAGTTATCACCCTGCTCATGGTAGACATTGGCCAGCGCGAAAAGAAACTCCCGGCGGTTCTCCTGGTCATCTTCCGGCACCAATTCAAGGCCCTCGGTAAATACACCCTCCGCCTGATCCAGTTGTTTCAGCCTGAAATAAAGTCTGCCGAGAACCAGATAAACCGTTGTGAAATCAGGCTGGGAACGTTTGACAATCTTAAACGCCTCTACCGCCTCGTCGAGACGTTCCAGCCTGGCGTAGAGAAAACCCAGAGTGAAATAGCCGTTGTCGCTCAGACTTTCCCGCTGCTTGAGCGGTTCCAGTAACTTCAGGGCTTCCTCGAACCGGCCGGCGTGATAGTACAGGGTGCCGAGCTGTTCCTGGACCAGAGCACTGGTGTCCCGGCTTGCTACCACACTTTCCAGTAGAGCTATCGAGGATTCAAACTCCTCGGCCCTCATTGAAACTTTCAACAGTCTGTCGAAAAGCGCCCGGAGAGCTTGGGGATTGATTTGCAGGTAGTTCAGGTAATGCACCAGGGACTGGTGCCAGCTGCCCGTCTGTTGGTGGATATTACCCAGGAGAAGATAGCTCTCGGCCAGTGAGCTGTCAGCCGCCACACATTTTTCCAGGTATTCCGCAGCTTTCTCGTGATTCCCGGTGCGAAGATAAAGATGACCGACCTGAAACAGGTCCTGAGGGTAATTGCTGTCTTCCGGGTCGAGCAGCGGCTCATAGATCGGGATCATCTCCCGGTACCGGCCCTGGGAGTCGAGCACCCGGAGCAGACCCCGGCGGGACATCTTGTCCTCGGGCTGGTGCCGGAGGATCTCCCGGTAGAGATTGATTGACTTCTCGCTTTGCCCCAGTGCTTCATAACCGATAGCCATCACCCGGGAAAACACCGGGGTCAACGAATCCCCCTCGGCTACCTTTTCCTCGAGCTTTTTTAAAAACCCGCGCCAGGCGCTGCTGTCTTCGCCGGTAAAAACGCTGTCCGCGGATTTCCATCCGGCGTAGGACGGATAAGCAGAGCGCAGGGCTACCGCCAGAACCCGGTTGAGCATCTGGTCGGCCTTGTCGGGCCGCAGCTCGATGAAAGCCAGGTAATGTTCCAGGGACTCGTTCCAGCGCCCCTGGATTTCGCACAGATTGCCCAGCAACTCGTGCGCATCGGCCATAGTGCTGTCTGCCCGGATTGCTTGTTCCAGGTACTGGCGAGCCGGCTCCCGCCCCCCGATTCTCAGATAAATCGCCCCCAATTGGTACAAATCCACCGCGTAGTCCGGCTCTTCCGGGTCGAGCAACGGCTTATAAACCGAGATCATCTCCTGAAAGCGGGACTCCTGGTTCAACAGCTCCAGCAAACGGCGGCGGACCCATTTTTCCTCGGGCTCCTGTTTGAGCGCCTGCTTGTAATATCGTATCGCCTCTTTTTTATCGCCGGAAGTATGGTAACAGACAGCCAGCATCTTATATACCGAAGTGTCGAGCGAGTCTCCCCCGGCCACGACCGGTTTCAGCACCTCGAGAACATCCGTGTGACGGCCCGCACTGAACAGCACCTCGGCGTAGAGCACTTTCAGGAAAACGCTGCGGTCATCCAAGGTTACAGCCCGGCCGATTCTCTCCACGGCTTCCTCATGGTTACCCTGAACAAACTGCTGGTAACCCAGGGTCAGCTCCCGAACAGCCTCCGCGTTGTAGGAGAGCTCCTCCCCGGCCGGCAGAACAGCGACAGTGGCGAACAGCAAAATCCCAAGCATAGTGAAAGTTCTTAACATTTCCTCTCTTCCTTAACCGGGCCGAATCAAAATAATAAAACAATTCAAGTAGGATAATATATCTTTTTAATAGTGAAACTGTCAAGCCTGCGAAGGATCGGCTTTGTCCGGCCGGAGGGAAAACGCGACACCCCCGATCGCCGGCGGCAAGGCGAATGAAACACTTTGCCAAATGAATCGGTGGCTCTTATATTGCAGGAGGATAGCTGCTTAGCCTGTTAAATCGCAAATATGGTACCGTTATTGTTTTGCTATACACAAGTTTAGTCGGCGTAGGGGGGGCATACCTCGCCCTTTAACCTGAGGGCGGCCGTGGTTAAGGCGCACCTGCCCCGAGATGTGGAGTAAAAGATGTCCCGGACAAAAGTCGCCGTGGTGGGGGTAGGCCACCTGGGCAGCCTTCACGCACGGATCTACAGCCAGCTCAAACAGGCCGAGCTTACCGGCGTCTACGACATCGACAGCCGGCGCTGTGCCGAGGTGGCCGCCAGGTTCAAGGTTCACCCGTTCGACTCGCTCGAGCAGCTGGCCGAGTCCGCCCGCGCGGTAAGCCTGGCGGTTCCCACCGATCTTCATTATTCGCTGGGCAAGTTTCTGCTGGAGCGCGGCATTCATCTGCTGGTGGAAAAGCCGATCACCGAACACGCCGACCAGGCCGCCGAGCTGGTGGAGCTGGCCCGTTCCCGGGGAGTAATACTGCAGGTGGGGCACGTGGAGAGGTTCAACCCGGCGCTACTGGCAGCCAGCGACTATACCCGTGAGGCCTTGTTTGTAGAAAGTTTACGACTTGCACCTTTCAATATTCGCGGGATAGAGGTCCCGGTGGTACTGGACCTGATGATTCACGACATCGACATCATTCTCAGTATCATCGGCCGGCCGGTGGTCGAGATTTCGGCTTCAGGCCTGCCGGTGATCACCGACAAGGTGGACATCGCCAGCGCCCGGCTGGGCTTCGAGGGGGGAGCGGTAGCCAACGTGGTGGCCAGCCGGGTGAGCATGAAACGAGAGCGCAAGATGCGGTTTTTCGCCCAGGATTGCTATGTCTCGGTCGACCTGCTGAAAAAAGCCGTGGTCAGCTACCGCAAAAAACCCGGAGTGAAATTCTGCGAGCGCACCTTCGCCGAAGCAGGCGGCCCGGAGAAATTTCCCTCGATGAGCGAACTGGTGGAACGAAAGGCGCTCAAGACGGATAAGCGGGCCGAGCCGCTGGTACTCGAAATCGAGGATTTTATCGACTGCGTGGTCGATGGCCGACGGCCCGTGGTGGACGGAACCGATGCGATGCGCGCTCTGGAGGTGGCCGGCCGTATCATGAAAGCCATCGAGGACTCGCTTGCACGCGCAGGCCGTGCACACCTGAGGCCCGGTAACTAAGGAGTCCGGTCGATGAGCCTGGTATCGCACTGGAAATCCAGGAAAAAATGGCTGGGTACGCGCACCCGCGGCCGTCCCCTCTGGTGGCTGGTGCTGATGCTGCTGATAGTGTTCGCAATCATGCGCCTTCTGGACAGGGCCGCACAGATAGTCTCTGAACATTCAGGCACCCCGCGCCAAAACCCGGTGGAGCAGGATGAATAAGCCCGAAATTTTTATCTCGGCGGGAGATCCCAGCGGGGAGATGCACGCCGCCTGGATGCTGGTGGAACTCAAACACCTGGAGCCGGGAGCCTCTTTCAGTGGTATCGGCGGCGGAGCCATGCGCTCGGCCGGAGTCAGTCTGCTGGCCGGTCTCGACCGCCTGGCGGTCATGGGCCTGGTAGAAGTACTGAAACACCTGGGGTTTTTCCGCCGGCTGCTGGCGGATATCGAAAACCACCTGCGCGCCACCCGTCCGGCTCTGGTGGTGCTGGTCGATTACCCGGAGTTCAACCTCCGAATCGCCCGGATTGCCAAAAAGCTGAACCTTCCGGTTCTCTATTACATCAGCCCGCAGGTTTGGGCCTGGCGCACATCCCGCAGAAAGAGCATCGCCAGACTGGCCGATAAGCTGGCCGTGGTTTTCCCTTTCGAGATGGAGTTTTACCGCGACCAGCCCCTGGAAGTCGAATTCGTAGGGCACCCGCTGCTGGAAACCATCGACACCAGGCCTCCTCGCAGCGAATTCTTTCTGCGTCACGGCCTCGATGATTCGCGGCCGCTGGTGGGTCTCATGCCGGGCAGCCGCGAGCAGGAGATTCACCGGCATCTCGAGATTTTCCTCCAGGCGGCTGTTCTGATGAGTGCCTCCGAGCCCCGACTGCAGTTCGCCGTGGGACTGCTGCCCCATATCGAGGCGGCGCTGAGCGATAAACACAGGCTGCTGCTCGATGAACTCGGTGTCTCTCAGATCCGGGATGACTCGCGCGGGCTGATCGCCCACAGCACCGTACTGATTAGCAAAAGCGGCACCACCACCATAGAAGCCGCCCTGCACGGCACGCCGATGGTCATCGGCTACCGGACCGGTCCGCTCAGCTACTTTATGGCTAAGCACCTGGTGCGGGTGGCACACATCGGTATGCCGAACCTGCTGGCCCCGCCCGCGGAAATCCCGGAGCTGATCCAGGATAAGCTGACCCCCGAAGCGCTTGCCGAAAGTGCTCTCGAGGTGGCGGATGAGTCATCGGACCTGAGGCGGCGCATCCTCGATCAGTGCTCCCGGGCGCGCAAACTCCTGACCACCGATAAGCCGGCCAGCCGAAGAGTGGCCGAAATCGCCCTCGAGATGTGCCGGCCAAAAAGCAATTAAGGATGAAGCTGGAGGCTACGTCGGCCTTCTGCCTATTCCGGACACATTCAGTTAGATGCTTAATGTGTAGATCAGTAGTGCAGGTCAGGTTTTAGGTGGTGTTAGGCGGAACTGAAATGTCAGGCGAGAACGCCTTTGTAGAAAGGGGATATTATGTTTTGTCCTGAATGCAGAGCTGAATATAGAGAGGGATTTACCGAGTGTTCCGATTGTGAAGTTCCTCTGGTAAAGGAACTTCCGCCGGAGCCGAAGAAAGAGTATATCGAGTTTGTAACCGTTCTAAGTGGAGATCCCGCTGTTATTGCAATGGCAAAGTCTAT
>CAZSTM010000110.1:0-9928 GCA_964609635.1 uncultured Gemmatimonadales bacterium | reverse complement strand
ACGCATTCCGGCTGGGGATAGATTATTCCGGAAGGAATCTGGTGCAGGATAAATTCCTCACCCTCCACCACCACAGTGTGTCCGGCGTTGGCTCCTCCCTGGAAACGTGCCACTACATCGGCTCGCGAGGCCAGATAATCCACTAGCTTTCCCTTGCCTTCATCCCCCCACTGTGACCCGATTACGATGGTCGAAGACAACTGACGCCCCCCGCGAATAAAGTAGGATAGACAGAAAAAAAGACCCCTGAATCTCAAGGAGTCATCGGCTTACCATTCCTATGCTAAGATACTCTTTAACTGCGTCCCTGTCAAGCAGAAATGACACTCTGGTTACTGGAGAGATTCGGCTGCGGATCATTTCGGTGAAACCGCCCGACGAATGTTACTCAGAGTCCGGTGGGCGCTTCGAGCAGGGTGGCCTCCAGATCGAAACGCTCCGCCAACTGCTCGGCCAGGGCTTTAAGACCCGGCAATTCCGTGGCGTAATGGCCGGCGAAAATCACGTTCAGGCCGTACTCTCTGGCGTGGTGATAGAGTGTGTGACCGGCCTCGCCGGTGAGAAAAGTATCGATTTTTTCGCACAGGGGCTCATCCACCAGCTTGCTCCCGTGGCCTGAGACTATACCGATATTTTCGACCTTCCGGCTTCCGAACGGCAGCACGGTAGCTTTTGTAGAGAGCCGGCTGTTGACCCGGGCGACAAACTCTTCCCGTGCGAGCGGGGGGTCCGACCGGGCCAGGGTGCCGAGGGTGAAAGTCTTTTCCTGTTTCAGCGGTCCCTTGACATTCAGGCCCAGCTCCCTGGCGATGCAGACGTTGTGTCCGAGCAAGGGGTGAAAATCCAAAGGCAGATGGGCTGCATAGAGTGAGATACCGGCATCGAGCAGCAGTTTCACCCGGCGTTTGTGGGCACCGGTGACAGGCAAGTGTTTCCCCCAGAAGAGTCCATGGTGGACTATCAGCATCCGGGCGCCGGCCTGACGGCACATCTCGAAAGTCTGCTCGCAGCCGTCCACGGCCAAGGCCACCGAGCCGATTTCCTGGGCACCCTCGATTTGCAGGCCGTTCAAAGATGAATCCGCCGCTTCCCAGAGTTCGATTTCCAGCAACTCATCGAGGTATTTTACCAGCTCTCTCCGTTTGACCAACCGGTCTCCTTTTGTTAAAAATTTAGAAGTCAGTTGTCGGAAGAAAAGGCACAAAGGGACAAAGGCACAGAGGCACAGAGGCACAAAGTTTCTGATTGTAAGTTGCTGGTTGTTTGTGGTGCCCGCTTCAGCGAGCAGGATGTGTATTATCTCCAGCCCAAGAACACGGCAAGTCTTGCACCTAATGATATACTGACTACCGTATCACGCCTATGCGCCTTTTCTTTTCTCTTTGCTCCTGGCTCCTGGCTCCTGACTCCTGACTCCTGTATTCTTCCCCTTTGTGCCCCTACAAGTAAAATCCCTCGGTCCCCCTTTTTTAAAGGGGGATGGGGGCACTTTGTGCCTCTGTGCCTCTGCCCCTTTGTCCCTGTCTCTTCTCTCCTGACTCCTGACTTCTGACTTCTGACTCCTGTATTCTTCCCCTTTGTCCCTATCAGTTAGACCGTGACCTGCTTGGCGAAATGTATTCCCTCGATGGAGCGGATTTTTTCCAGCACAGAGTCCGAGATTTTCGAGTCCACGCTGATCAGGGAGAGGGTGTTCCTTCGTTTGGCTTCCCGGCCCAGGCGGTACTCGCCGATGTTAATGCCGGAATCACCCAGGCAGGTGCCCACTTTACCGATTATTCCCGGCACATCGGCGTTTTTGATCACCAGCAGATGGCCGTTGGGATCGACATCCATGTGGAACTCGTTTATGCGTACGATACGGGGGAGCTCATCGCCGAAAACCGTGCCGTCGATACTGCAGCTTTCCTGGTCGGTAACCACTTCGCAGTTGATCAGGTTGGTGTAGTCGGCCTTGTCGGTAGTCAGCTCATCGACCTGGATGCCCCGCTGACGGGCCAGGTAGGCGGCATTGATGAAATTTACGTTGCCTCCGGTAACCGGTGTCAGGAGCCCTTTGAGCAGCGAGAGCTTAATGGTTTGCAATGCCTCGCGGCAAGAGCCTGACGCGCTTATCACTACTTTTCGGACGCCGCCGGAGAGGAACTCTGCCATGAATACTCCAATCCGCTCAGTCAAGTCCAGAAAAGTGCTGAAGCGCTCAAGCTGCCCGGGGTCGCTCACCGGCATGTTGACCGCATTATCGTAAGTGCCTTTCTCGAGCGCGGCCAGCACCTGGTGGGCGATCTGCACGCCTACGCCGATCTGCGCCTCTCTGGTCGAGGCGCCCAGGTGCGGAGTTGCCACTACCCGGTCGCTGCCGATGAGGCCGGGGTGATCCGGCGGCTCAGTGGAGAAAACATCAAGGGCCGCACCGGCGATTTTACCTTCATTGACCGCCTTTTCCAGGGCATCCTCATTCACCAGGGCGCCGCGGGCGCAGTTGACAATCCGGGCGGTGGGTTTCATACGCCCCAGCATTTTTTCATCCACCACTCCGCGAGTCTTTTCTGTTACCGGGGTGTGCAGGGTGACAAAATCCGCCTGGCCGAAAAGTTCCTCCTGGCTTACCAGCTCGATATCGGCCTCCTCGGCCCGTTCATTCGCAATAAACGGGTCATAAGCGATCACTTTCATGCGAAAAGCCTGGGCGAAACGCGCCACATTCATACCGATCCGTCCCAGGCCCACAATGCCCAGAGTCTTGCCGTTGAGTTCCGTACCGACAAAACTGCTGCGCTCCCATTTTCCGTTTCTCAGCGAGTTGTAAGCGGCGGGAATATTGCGCGCCAGCGCCAGCAACAATCCGAAAGTGTGTTCCGCCGCAGCTATGGTGTTGCCGTCCGGGGTGTTCATCACCACAATACCCCGCTCAGTGGCGGCCTCGAGGTCGACATTGTCCACCCCCACTCCGGCTCGACCGATTACCTTGAGCTTTGAGCCCGCCCGGATCACCCCTGCGGTCACTTTGGCTCCGCTGCGAATAATCAGCCCTTCCGCATCGGCCACCGCTGCGGCCAGGCCCTGCTCATCCAGGCCGGTCTGTACCACCACCTCGATTTTTTTCGACCGGCTCAGCACCGCCAGCCCTTCTTCAGAAATCTTATCCGCAATAAGGACTTTCATTTCAGTGCGCCCCTTCCGGTTTTCTCAGTTACTGGTTTATCCGGTTGAATACCAATCCGGTAAGCATCTTGGGATAGAAATCAGTCGATTTCTGCGGCATACATTCACCACGGTCCGCCACCGCCGTGACTTCCTTTACCGAGGTGGGATTGAGGAAAAAGACCGCCTGGTATTTACTCTCCGGGTCGAGCACCATCTCAAGGGCCACGGCCGGTTCCCGAAGGTACTCTACGCAGCTCTGATGATCGAGGTCGTCCGGGCTTATTTTCAGCCGCCGCTCGAGAATCAGCTTGTGCAGCACCGTTACATCCAGGCTCTTCCAGACCTCGCTCAGGGTGCCATCGATCCGCTCGGACGGCAGCACCTCCGGTTTGAGCTTTAATGCTACAAGTGCGTGCTCCCCCTTGACCGCGAGCAGAAAATTCCATCTCCGGCCGGAGATCGAACCGAGCGCTTTTATTAAATCATCTTCCGTGGCCCGGCCGACCTCCAAGACCTCGAACTCCTCTTGCAGGCTGTCTGTCAGCAGCGGCAGCGAGAAATCGCTCAGCCCGAACAAGACCCGGTGGGTGGGCAGCACACTAAGGCCTTTATCCTGCAAGCTGACAAAAGTCATCATCGCCCGGTCGATCGCCTCGTTGCCGATCACCTCGATGCCTTCGGCCTCGCGTTCGCGCCAGTAGGTGAGGGCGGTTTCATACCGGTGGTGTCCGTCTGCGATATAGAGGCTCTTCTCTTTCATGCCGCGCTGAACGGCCTCGATTGCCCCGGTCCGCCAAACACGCCACATCCTGTGCCGGACCCCGTACTCGTCCTCGACCTCGATCATTGGAGAGGTGTTTTCCACCTCTGCGTCCAGAAGGCTGTTAATCGATCCCTGAGGGTCCGAATACAGCATGAACAACTGGCCGAACTGGCAACCCGTGGCACGGGTCAGCTTGAGTCGGTCGATTTTCGGGCCACTGTGGGTATGCTCGTGAGGCCGGATAAGCCCCTCGGAGTAATCGCTCAATTTGCCCAGCCCGATAAAACCTTTGCGAGTACAAGTCTCCCCTGTTCCAGGTACCGTGTAAATCTGGTGATAAGGATAGAAACACGCTTCATTACTGCGATGTATCACCTCCTCGCTCATCCAGAAATCCAAAGCTTCTTGGGCCAGCCGGTATTTCTCATCCGCAGCCTCGTCTCCATCCATGGGCAAGATGACTCTCACGATGTTGTAAGGGCTTTTCCGGTAATATGCTTTCTGCATCGGCAGGGTAATCTTGTCATAAGGCTGGGTTACCACCCGATCGAAAGAACCTATCTTTTCCGCCTGGTAGGTGACACCTCTGAAAGGATAAATTTGGGCCATTTAATCAGTTCTCTTTATATATTTTTAGAAGTGGCCGGTTGACACCGGCTGTGATTTGCCCTGTTTGTTAACTTAATAAAATGGTCATCCTGCTGGCAAGTTTTTTACTTGCCTGTCAGATTGTTCTGTGGCTTAATTGCCGGTCTGATCGTAAAACTCCGCAAGAGCGTACCCGGGAGAGCCACCTTGACAGAAGGCTGAGTAACATCGACCCTTCAAGCAAAGCGGTTGAATTTTTCCGCCGGCAGCTTATCTTTTATAACTGAGACAGCCAGTGCTGCCGAATGACGAATTGAATAGCGAGCGGATTCTTTATCCAGGAAAAACAACCGAGGGAGTCAGACAATGGGGATCATTAACTGGGGCCTTATCGGCTGCGGGGATATTGCGCAAAAAAGAGTTGCGCCGGCCATGTGCGCCCTCAAAGGGCACAGGATCGAGGGCGTGTCGCGCAAGAATCCCGACCTTCTGCCGGAATTCGCTCAAAAGTTCGGCGTGGAACGCACCTTTGCCGAGGCTGAGGAATTGATCCAAGACCCAAAGATAGATGCAGTATATCTGGCCACCCCGGTAAACCTTCACCTCGAACATACTCTCCTGGCAGCGCAGGCTGGTAAGCACGTGCTGTGCGAAAAACCGATGGCCATCGACAGCTCTGAGTGCGACCGGATGATCGAGGCCTGTGAAAAGGCCGGTGTACTTTTAGGAATAGCTTATTACCGCCGGTTTTACCCTGCGGCCCGGACTATCAAGTCCATACTTGCCGAGGGCGGACTCGGAGTCCCGATACTGGCCCGCGCCATGGCTGCAGAATACTGGCGGTTTGATGACAACCATCCGATGGCGTGGCGCATCCGGCCTGAGGAGGGAGGAGGCGGGCCGCTGATGGATTTCGGGAGCCACCGGATTGATCTGCTGCTGGATATCCTGGGGCCGGTGACTCAGGTGAGCGCGTTTACCGACCGCCTGCTGTTCGAACGTCAGGTCGAGGACAGCGCCCTGGTCATGATGCGTCACGCCTCGGGCGCACACTCGATTGTGGGAGCTTATCATTCCATAGGGCAGCGCTGCGATGAATTTGAAATTCTGGGCAGCAAAGGGCGTATCGCCATGCAGAACCTCAACAGCGGAAGTCTGGTTTATACAGACGGGTCCGGTGAACAGAAAACCCTCGAAAAACCACCTCACCAAAACCTTCACCTGCCGCTGATCGAGGATTTCGGACAGGCGGTCCTCGAGGGAAGACAACCCGGGGTTAACGGCCGCATTGGACGCCTGACCAGCCGTATCATGGAAGCCGCCTATAAAGCCCAAAGAGAGGGAACAATTTGTCGGGTCGAGTGAAAACGCCGCGCCAAAAAAAGGCTCATCCCGGGGGTTCGGTGGAAAGGGTGGTGGAAAAACTCAAACAGGATAAGCACTACCGCCAGAGCATCGTCCATCATGAATATCTGCAGGGAAGCCCGGCCCGCCGCTCCCAGTGCGAGCCGCCTCTGCCGGAGCCTCTGAGGACAGCTCTGAAAAAAGGCGGTATCCAAAGCCTTTACTCCCACCAGGTCGCGGCCATTCAGGCCGTGCGCGAAAAACAAAATGTTATTGTCTCCACCCCTACCGCCAGCGGTAAAACTCTGATCTACAACCTGCCGGTGCTCGAGTCCTGCCTGGCCGATCCCGAGACCCGGGCGATTTATCTCTATCCATTGAAAGCCCTCGAACAGGATCAGAGGCGAAAGATTGTCGAACTGGCCGAGGCCTGCGGCTCTCAGTTGAGTTTGAGCGTGGAAATCTACGACGGCGATACCAGCGCTTACCGCAGGAAAAAGATTCGCTCGCAGCCGCCGAATATCATTCTGAGCAACCCGGACATGCTGCACCTGGGCATCCTGGCTTACCACGAGAGCTGGGAAGAGTTTTTTCGCAAGCTTCGCTACGTGGTGGTCGATGAACTGCATACCTACAAAGGGATATTCGGCGCGCATTTTTCCGGGGTGCTGCGCAGGTTGCGACGGATTTGCGCACTGTATGGCAGCGAGCCTGTGTTTATCGCTTCCAGCGCTACCATCGCCAACCCCGGGGAGTTTTCCGAACGCCTGTTCGAGGTTCCTTTCACGGTGATTGAACGCAGCGGCGCTCCCGGCAGTGGACGGCACTTTCTGTTTGTCAACCCGCAGGATGTCAGCCCCGCTACGCTTGCCAGCCGCTTGCTTGCCTACCTGGTCACAGATGGTCTGAAAACTATAGCTTTTACCAAAAGCCGCAAAAACACCGAGTTGATTTTCAATTGGGTCTCCCTGTCCAATAAGCGGCTGGCAAGGAGAATCAGCAGCTATCGCTCCGGGTATCTGCCCAGCGAAAGGCGCCTCATCGAGGCAGAGCTTGCCGAGGATCGCCTGGACGGAGTGATCTCCACCAGCGCCCTGGAGATGGGTATAGATATCGGCGGGCTGGATGCCTGTCTGCTGGTGGGATATCCCGGCACGGTGGCTTCCACCTGGCAGCGGGGGGGAAGGGTGGGAAGAACCGGTCGCGACAGTTTGATCGTGCTGATCGCCCAGCAGGATGCGCTGGATCAGTATTTTATGCGCCATCCCCAGGACTTTTTCCGCCGTGGTGTCGAGCGGGCGATAGTCGATCCGGACAATGAATATGTAATGCGCGGCCATCTGGAGTGCGCAGCCGCTGAAATCCCCCTGGAGACCGGCGAAAAGGTCTTTGATCGCGGCACTTACGGCAAGTTGATCGAGGAGCTTAAATCCAGGGGAAGACTGCTGGAGGATGTTGACGGCGGGCGACTTTTCGCCGCCCGTCACAGGCCGCATAAAGATGTTTCCCTGAGGGATACGGGCGAGAGTTTTACCATAGTCGATCCGGCGACAGAGCCTCCTAAGGTTGTCGGCTCGATAGGATGGCGCCGCGCTTTTGCAGAGTGCCATCCGGGGGCGGTGTACCTGCATCGCGGACGTCAGTATCTGGTAAAGAGCCTGGACCTGAAACAGCGAAAGATTGAGGTAGGTCCCTCAAATGCCCCTTACTACACCCAGGTGCAGGCCAGCAAGGACACTGAAATCCTGGAAGTGATCAAAAGCATGCCGGTAGGTAACTTCCTGATCAAGTACGGCAGACTCAAGGTGACCGAACAGATTACCGGCTACCAGAAAAAGAGTATCAGCGGCCATGAACTGTTAAGCACACATCCGTTGGAGCTGCCTGAGCAGGTTTTCGAGACCATGGGATTCTGGCTCGAGATACCCGCGGCGGTCCAGCTTGCCGTAAGCCGGGCGGAAGGCCATTTCATGGGAGGTCTTCACGCGATCGAGCACGCCGCCATCGCGATTTTCCCGCTGTTTATTCTGTGCGACCGCGGCGATATCGGCGGGATCTGCTATACCAGCCATCCCCAGGTCGGGGGACCTGCGATTTTTATATATGACGGCTATCCCGGAGGAGTTGGAATCGCCCTGGGCGGCTACCATAAAATTGAAAGCCTGCTTGAGTCCACCCATAGCCTGATCGCCGATTGCGAATGCGAAACAGGTTGCCCTTCCTGCATCCACTCTCCCAAGTGCGGCAGCGGCAACAAACCTCTGGATAAACCCTCTGCGCTGACAGTTCTGGATCTACTGCTGGCCAGAGCCCCGCTGCCGGTGATGTCCCGGCCGCAGGCCGGCCCACCCACCTCCGAGGTCAAAGCTGTCCCGTCTGTGACAGAGACCGATGCCCTTTTCCCGCAGGGGAAGAAGATTTACGTGCTGGATATCGAGACCCAGCGCTCAGCCGATGAGGTGGGGGGTTGGGCCAACAAGCACCTGATGCGCCTGTCCGTGGCCGTGCTGCAGGATCTGGTCACCGGCGAAGTGTTGACTTTCACCGAGGTGGATGTAAGCGCTCTGCTCGATCACCTCCTTTCAGCCGACCTGGTGGTAGGCTTTAATCTGATCGATTTCGACTACAAGGTGCTGGAAGCCTACGGGCCTTTCGACCCCGGCCGGCTGAACACTTTCGATATCCTCAAGGATGTCCATGAGCGTCTCGGCTACCGCCTGAGCCTGGGGGAGCTGGGCGAAAAAACCCTGGGAATCAAAAAAACAGCGGACGGCCTGCAGGCGATCCAGTGGTTTCGTCAGGGCGAGCTCGAGAAAATAATTGAATATTGCGCCAAAGATGTACAAATTACCGCCAGACTTTTTGAACACGGTCTGCGCAAGGGATATTTCGAATTCGATCACAAAAAAGCCGGGCGGGTCAGGCTTAGCCTGGACTGGGATTTGAACAAAATGCTCGATAGCTGAAAAAGAGTCCGGTTTCCAGTTCACGATTTTTTATATCTAATTTTTGAATATTCAAAGGTTTATCCTGCCAAACCGAATTTTGAAAATTCGGTTTGGCAGGATAAGCTCCGTTTCCCTTGGGTTTCTAAAGAAAATTGTTGACTTTTAGAAAAAAAAATGAAATAATTATGTCATTAAATTTAATTAAAGGAAAACCGTTGCACTTGTGCCGGATTGGCAGCTTTCTGTCCACTTTGAACTAAAGGAATCTGTGCGGTGATATTAAAAAATTGGCAACCAATTCAGGATATGCCCAAATGCTGATTCATGTCGATGATCTAATACCGGATATGCGGCTGGAAAAAGATATCGGACTTAAAGCTGGAAGTTTCCTGATTACGCTGAAGGAGCTGCAGGACGGTAAGCTTAACGACGAGGTGATTGATTCTATCCGCAGGTTTGCCTCTCAACTCACGCCGGAAAATTATAAGGTGGATGTGGTGAGGGACGATCTGGTTTTTAAGCACCTGAAAACAAAGCTCGAAAATGATGTGAAAAGTATCATGAAATCGATCGAAGAGGGTCAGGATTATCCAAATTTCCTATCCGACTCCAACTTGTGCGATAAGGTGGTCCGGGTTATGGAAAAGCTCATTTCTAATCCTGATATCATAGGGAATATATACGATCTGAAGTTGCAGACCCTAAGCGGCACCCGGCAGAAGAACTATATTCCCGATCACAGTATTCGCGTAACTCTGCTCTGTATCGCTATCGGGCTAAAGCTGCGCTGGTCGATAATTTCCCTGGTCAATGTCGGTATGGCTGCGGTTATGCACGATCTGGGCATTCTCAAGACCGGGGTTTATCCAAACCTGGAGAAGCTGGATGATTTCGGCACCGGGGAACTGGAAGAGTTTATCGAGGAACACCAGACCCACAGCGAAAAGATTTTATCCGCCCAGCAGTTAACCATGCTGCCCCATACCAAGAATGAGATAGTACACATGGTGGCGAACCACCACCGCCCGGACTTAAAGGATTTAACCCAGAAAACCACTCTTCTGCTTTACCTGGCGAACCTGGTGGACGAGATGATTATCCTTCTGCCTCATAAGGTGCGCTACGATTTCAGCCAGGT
>CAZSTM010000109.1:0-10004 GCA_964609635.1 uncultured Gemmatimonadales bacterium | reverse complement strand
TCGGTAATGGTGGTTTCATCGCTGTTGGCTACGGCATCCACCCTGACAAAATCGCTGGCGCTGGTGGTGTTGAACTTGATGGCGCCGTCCGCCGTGGCGACCGCCGAGACCGTGCCGGAAAGCTCCAGGTCGGCGCTGATTCCCTGATTGATAGCCGCGACAACTTCATCCAGAGTCTCATAGATACCATCGGCGTTGGGGTCCTGGGCGATGGTGATCACGTTGTTCCGGCCGCTATCCACCCCGCCCACGGCCAGAATAATCTGGCGCGGATACTGGATACCTGCCAGATCGGCGGTAAACTGGAAGCCGCCGCTGGTTGCCGGATCTGGCAAAACTGAACCGGTGACCGAGGAGATGGATTCGGGCAGGAAAGTATCCTGTATGGGATTGGCCAGGACCGAGGACTTGGAAGCATCTTCCTCGAAAGAGAGGCTGATCGAGGTCTGGCTGTCTCCGGCGGAGTCATCGATCAGCTGGATGTAACCTTCGGCGGTCATAGAGGCGGTGATACCGGAGAAGGTGTTGTTGATCACGTTGACCAGGTTTCCCAGCGTGGTACCGTCACGAGACACCGTGGTGCCGTCCGCCTGGAGCTCCTCACCGGTGCCGTAGCGGAACATCCCGGTTACCACCGTGCCGTCGGGATTGGTGCCGCTGATCTTGATCCGGTCGCCTTCATCGAGCGTGTTGATAGTCTGACTCAGGTCGTTGATATCGGTTACTCCGCTGGCCGGTCCGCCGGTGGTGCGGATAGTGAATCCCTCGCCGCTGGTCAGAATATTGGAGAGCACCTCGGAGTCCGCATTGAGGTTGTCCGTGAAATCCACCCGGCTCGAGTATTTAGCAGGAGTGGTCAGCCCGAGGGGTACTACAATGTCCTGGATCGGCGAACCGGAGGCGATTACGCCATCGGTACTGGCGGTTCTGCCCTGGACGATAAAGCCGGTGCTGTTTTGAACCAGGGTGCCGTCGTTATCGAACTGGAAAGCGCCGGCGCGAGTGTAGAGCTTGCGCTGTCCTTCCCGCACCACGAAAAAGCCGTCTCCCTCGATGGCCAAATCCGTGGTTACTCCGGTGGATTCGAGAGTCCCCTGGGTGAACAGGTTATCGATGCTGGACAGACCGACTCCCAGGCCGTATTCGAGCGGGTTCATTCCCCCTCGCACTCCTTCCAGAGGGCGTTTGGCAGCCTGGATTCTCTGCACCAGGAACTCGTTGAAATTCGCACGACCGACCTTGAAACCGATCGTGTTGACATTGGCGATGTTGTTACCGATCACGCTGAGCCGCAGGCCGTTGGCCTGGAGACCGGATACGCCGGTAAAAAGTGTGCTTTGCAAACCCATTTTTCGACCTCCTTGTCGATAGTGCTCTACGCGACATCATGTCGCGCAAAAATTGACGGTAACCTATGAATAAAAAATTGAATGTCTGGAATTTTTTTTCATTTTCCTTCGACCTCCGTGGGCTTACTGGCCGGTTTGACGTTCGACCACATCGAAAACATCCGCCAGCTGGACTTCTTGCTCGCCTAAGAGCAGGTTGGCCACTCCCTCGATATAGCGCACTCCGGTAACCGAGCCGAACATGAATCCAACCGTGCCGATCTGATTGCCCTCGTAGTCCTTGGCTTCCACCATGAAGACGTAGGGGCCGGCGGGTAACTGCTGGTCCCTTAAGTCTTTACCGTCCCAGACCACATCCATACCGCCGGCGGGCCGGGCTCCCAGATTCAGGGTATGCACCCAGTTTCCTGTGGTGGCATCGTATATCTTTATTTGGGTCTCGGCGGAGGCACGCTCCTGGTGAAAACGGATGGTAGTATCCTGACCTTCGACCAGCTGCAGCATGTTGCCCACGGCGCGTATATCCTTTCCGATATAACTGGTGGCCACCTCGTTACTGATAGCCTGGCCGAGAAGCTTGTTGCTTTCCACACTCTCCTGAAGATAATTGTTCATCTGCTGGAGTTGTTCGAGGCTGCTGAACTGGGCCAACTGGGAGGCGAACTCCTGGTTGCTGGCAGGATTCATCGGGTCCTGGTTGCGCAGCTGGGCCACCAGCAGTTTCAGGAAATCATCCTTGGCCAGGGTGTTGCGGTCCTGTATCACGCTTTCGCCGGATTGTTGGGTGAAAAAACCCGGCATTTGACTGGTTGTGGCTTCTACCGGCATTATTCAATTACTCCTTTCAACTATCAGGCTACCCATTCGAGGGTATTGTAACCGAGCTTCCTTACAGAAGCTGTTTTTTCCTGGGGAACAAAGGAAGATTCTCTTTCAGCAGCGGTGGATTCCTCGTTGAACAAATACGAGCCGCGGCTGCGGGGAGCGTTTTCCCGGCCGGCCATGGCCGACTGCTGTCCCTGCTGCTGATTCTGGTCCTGGCGCACATCCACGCTGAATTTTTCCACCTTGAGGCCTTGCTCCGCCAAAGAATCACGAAGTCGCTGCAGAGAGCTCTCTATCAGTGAACGCGCCTCTTGGGATTCTACCTGGATACGTGCGCTGACAAACTGGTTCTCATCGACACTCAGGCGCACCCGCATCTGCCCCAGATGATCGGGCTCGAGCCTCAGGGTGATCTCGCTCGTGCCGGGGCCCGTAGTCAGACGGGCCGCCTGGGTGATCCTGCCGACTATCTCCGCCTGATTGGTGAACAGTCCGCCGCCGTTCGGCTGGGCTGTCTGTTCGCCCCTGCCGGCGCCGCTGAGCCGGATATTGCCGGATTCGCTGTGCAGCCCCTGGTGCAGGGATTCGGCCTTAAGGGCCGCAAGATTCTCCGGTTTGCTGTAGTTTCCGGGATGATCCTTCAAAGTTCCGCCCTTTCCCTGCACCGATTCGATCACCCCGCTCAAAATATCCGTGCTCGAAGCGTTTTCCACACCGGTGCGGCTGACTGTTTTCACCTGATCGTTAAATGAGTCTGTTTTGCCCTGCTGAACCTGGTTTGCATATACCATGACAGCTTCGCGCCGTCCGCTCGCGCGCGGCGTACTTTCGGCAAACCTCTGCTCTTCGAGACTGACAGGGATGCTGATACGGCTTACATTTTCCCTACCGGGCCGGGTTTGCTCGGCAGGCGACCGGCCGTTTTCAAGCGCAGAGGTGTTGGAAAATTCACCCGTGTTGCCGGCTCTTCCTGCGTTGGCGGAGCTGCCGGTTGAACCCGAGTTGCTGCTCAAGGTTTTCGACCGAGTGTCGGTTTGATTTTCAGTGTTTTCAGCCGGCAGGGTCTGATTCCCGGTCTGCCGGTAGGTATTGTCTTCCAGGTTCGAGTTTATATTCGAGGTATTGGCGGCCCCGTTCTGACCCGGGGCATCCGCGACATTCGGCTGGGCCATAGGCCCACGGGCGGCAACTGTTTGATTACCTGCGTTCAAGGGACTGTTCCCATCCGCGGCTGTTACCGGAGAAAACCCGCTGTCGGAGGCAAGTTCGGGTGAAATCTGATTGTCCATGGTTGGTGAAGTCTGATTATCCACGGCTGGATTACTGTTCGCCGACCCGACTACTGCCGGGTGTTCTGACGAGTCTGAGCGGGCGATATCCGCTTCGGCCGTCTGCTGCAGCCCGGAAACGGTCTCGGTAAGCTCCGAGCCCGCAGGCATTGTGCTCGATTGCTGAGCATTGTTATTAGTCGAATCCCCGGGCTGATCTACGGAGATTACCCCTGCGCCGAGCCCAAGCTCCCCGGCCACAGATGCGATTGTCTGAGAAAGCTGTCTGGCCGAATCGGCGATAGAGTGCAGTTCGCTCTCGACCGAAACCCGGGCGCCCATCCCTTCCGAGACAAAGTTTTCAGTCTGCACGATATCCGTCCGGGTCAGACTGTCGGAAATCAGACCTGCCAGCTCGTACAGCCGGCCAACCACTCTGTGCACCGTGTCCGCATCCAACTGTCCGGCCCTACCGCCGTTCGCCTGTCCGGAATCGCCGGATCCGGCTGTCTCGATTTCACCAGGCTGCACCTGTGGATTAGAACTATCCCCCCCGGTGCTCGTAACACCGGACTCCGGCAAAACAACTGCTTCCGGTCCGGTTTCGGTATCCGGGTAAGCCAGGCCGAGGCCTTCGAGTTCCTCGATCAGGGAATTTATCGCCTCGAGCTGTTCCCCGGCGGGCAGCTCTTCCAAAGCCGCGAGATTTTCCAGCAGCGAAAGGATCCCGGAAGCCTTCTGCGGATCGTCCGTCTCTGCGGCTTGCTGCAGGCGGGCCCCGACCAGATCGGCCAGGACAAGCAGCATCTCGGAGGTGAGGGTATTCGATTCAGCGACCGGGTCGAAACCGGCGGCTGCATCCACGGCCGAAACAACCGGCCGGGCGCTCGCCGGATTTATCTGTGTGCTGTAAGCCGGCCGGCCGATCCCGGCATCATCGCTGCCGGTCAGGCCCGCGGCCTGGGTATTATTATAGTCTAGGATCGTGTTTTCATCGAGGAGGCTCTCAGAGCCGGAACTTACAGGATTGACAGGTGCGCCGGAAGCAGGCCGGCCGATCCCGGCATCATCGCCGTCATTCAGACCTGCGACCTGTGCATTATTATTGTCTGAGATCAGGTTTTCACCGAGGTCGTTCCCGGAGCCGGGGCTCATCCCGGCTGAGGTTCCGCTCAGCAGAGCACGTAAATGTTCGACCACTCGAACAATTTCCCCGCTCCAGTTTGCAATGCTGCCGGTCGAGGTGTTACTTTCCGGCCCGGCGGCGTCGGAGCCTGAAGCCTGCTCCGAAAAAAGGTTCAACCGAAAAGTCAGCGCGGCCTGGTCGGGATTCGCAGAGTTCGAACTATTAGCTTCGCCCGGAGAGAGCTGAACGCTGAGTGTGGCATTCAAAGCAGAAAAGCCGGACAGTAGTTCTCCCTCGCCGGTGAATAACGCGTTTACGGGAATATCGACTTGCCCGCCGCCGGATAAGACCTGGCCTTTGATCTTCTCCAGTTCCCCGGCATTCAACACTGCGGTGACCACCGCAACGGGCTCTGATAAATCCAGGCCCAGGTCTTTCAAAATATCAAGCTGTCCCTGGGAGATATTCTGAAGGTCTATTAAGATGTCTAGAGGAATATGCTGCTCGCCCGAAGCCTGGTTGAGGAACTCGATCAACTGTAAAATCGGCTGCGGAACGTCATTGGACGAAGCGTCAACCATTGAACCGAAAGAGCCGTCGGAGGGTATGTTCATGCCTTGTGGGAGAATTGAGGCGGAAGGAGAAGCGGTGCCTGCTTGAGTGCCGAAAGGCTGTCCGGAGGCGGTCATCATGCCGCCCAGAACGCTCTGGAAGGAAACCCCGGGGTCCGTGGATGCCGCATGCTGACCGAGGGCTTCCTCGCCCTGAAGATTGGTCCCTATTAATTGACTTATAAGTAAGCCGTTAATCATGCTGAGAGCTTTCTTCCCTGAAAATTTTGTACGATCCATGTACGATATTTTGCAATTTTTCGGCTCAGCACGGTTAAAGCAAACCTTGTGCCATATTCGGGAAAGGTGCGCGGGCCCTGATTTATTCGACCCTATCTTACTTATTTTTATTGGCTTACAAAGTTTTCGGCTTTAATCATGGGAATATTTTTCCCAATTGCTTTTTTGTTTTTTAAAATTGTATGCGACATTATTTCCCACTTGTTTTGCACTTTTTTCCAGCGGCCAATGTTTTTCTCCATAAAAACCGCCGGCTATTCTCTTCGGCTCACAGGGTCTGCACTGGACGGCTGCTCTGAGGTATCCACCGGGATCGGAGCACCATCTGATGAGTGAAATATCCCTCGGCCCGGCGACAACAGCGAGCACCCTGCGGCGGCACCCGGTCTGATTCGGATGTGCCGAGGGTTAAAAACAGATAATTCCACCGCTTACAAAAACAGATAATCCAACCAGGCTTGACTGACAGCAAGAATTGAGTTAATCTTTACTGATGATTACCCGACAAATTTCGAGCCACCGAATGGTACCCATCGCCATACTTCAGGGATCCCCCGGACATAGCAGACTGGATCGACCGGACTCGGCCGGAGCCGTATCGAGCCGGTTGTTCTACCGGAGCCTCCCGGTGATTTGTCTGCTCCTTTTGTTCTGCCGGCTTCCATCTGCCGGCGCGGACTGGAAAGTGGGCACCATTACTATCGAAGGCAATCGAAGTTTCAACGCCGAAGAGCTTCTGGAGGTTATGAGTCTGGTCGCTTCGGAGCAATACACCGAATGGAAAACCGAGGAAGACCGTCTGTTGCTCCAGGCATTTTACCGCAGCCACGGTTTCCTGCAGGCGACTGTGGAAGAGTTCCAGAAGAAGATCAATATCGACAGCCAGACGGTGGACCTTTTAATTTTCATTGTGGAAGGCCGCCAGACCATTCTAAAGAACATCAAGCTGGCGGGAAACACGATTTTCTCCACCCGGAGCCTTTTGCAGATGGAGGAAATACCACCGGGCCTGCCGCTGGACGGCAGAAAACTGGCTCGTCTCAAACAAAAAATCCTCGAGCGCTACTACAATGACGGCCATCTGTATGCCGAGGTCCGGGAGCGGTTTTACTTTCCCTCGGGTGACCGCAACGCAGAAATATATTTCGACATAGAGGAGGGCAAACAGGTCCGGGTCAGGATAATCACCATCGAGGGTAACACCAGCCTGAAGACATATATCATCCAGCGGGGGCTCGAATTCAAGCCGGGCGAGGTTTATACCGAAAAGAAAATGCAGCAGAGCAAGAACAACCTTTACCGTATCGGTATTCTGCGGGATATCCGCCACCAGCTGCGCGGTCTGGATGAAAAAAGCGAGCTGATCGACGTGGTGATAACCGTAAGCGAGGGAGAGTTCCGCTCCACCGGGATCGGGGCGGGCATCGGCGATGTGGACGGTCTGCGAGGGTTTATCGAATGGGGCCATCATAACCTGATGGAACGGGCGTTAAGCCTCCAGGCGCTGACCCGAGTGACTTACCAGGTATTCGAGGAGCAGCCCACTTACCGGCACTCGTTCTCCTCATCTCTGACCCTGCGCCAGCCTTATTTCCTCAATTCCCGGATCGATGCCAGCAATACAGGGATTTTCGAACAGGTCGGCTACAAACACCATGAAGAAAAAAAGCTCGGGATAAATCTGCTTTTACGCAATATGGTGACCACCCGGCGCGAGATCAGCATGCTGCTGGAATTGAACACCCGTAACATCTTCAATGTGGACACCGCCAGCGCGAACCAGAGCGTAATCGACAACATGGGCAGCAGAGTGACCAATCTCATCTCTCCGCTGGTGGTACTGGATGAACGGGACGACCGTTTCAACCCGGAAAGCGGTTACTCCACGGTGCTCAAATCATCGCTGGCCGGTGGGCCTTTCTTGCTCGGTCCGGTCAATTTCTATCTTTTCAGTGCCGAGGGCACCTTGCTCCTGCCGTTGATTAAACCTCCGAGGAAGACCTCCCCACTGGTGTTGGCCTACCGCTTGAAGCTCGGTGTGATCAGGGAGTTCGGCGGCACGCTCTCGGTACCTCCCAGCGAGGCTTTCAATATCGGCGGCGGCAAGAGCCTGCGGGGCTACAGCGAGCTGTCGATCGGCCCCCTCAACGACCGTAACGTTCCGGGCAATGTCTTGGTAATGAGCAATCTGGAGCTGCGCTACAACATCCGGGGTAACCTGGGTGGAGCGCTCTTTCTGGATGCTGCCAACGTCTTTCGCAAACTTCACCTGGATGAGCGCTTTCACCTGCTGACCACCGCCGGAGCGGGCTTTCGCTACCGCACTCCGGTCGGTCCGATCCGCATCGATGCGGCACTGAAGCTAAACAACTTCCTGTCCGGCCGGGTCGAAGCCAGCGGAGAGGAATTGAAAAGAGAGCAAGACAGCAAAGGCAGGATTCACTTTGGTATCGGCCACGCTTTTTAAACAGAGTGGAACTTCTGATGATCCTGAATTTTAAAACAAGATAGGGCAGCGATTAATATTCTGACCTGGATTATTAATAAATCGATCACTGACAAACACCACGCCTGTTCCAGGGCCGATAATTTCCGCTTGATTGAACAGGCTTTGAATGACTTAATTATCTTCTCGATTTTTCCGTCATAGCATTTATCATTATTTTCTTATGAATGCTTCCGGCTAAAGGGAAAAAGGCCATGAACCGGACCGCTGAAAAAAGCCGGTTGAAAAATCTCTACCGCTTGTGGCGCCATCGACCCATCCAGGCGTTCCTCCGGCTGGGGATTGTCGCGGTGGTCTTGATTGTCGCCTTGCTTACCGTTTTCTACTTCGTTTTTAGACAAGAGATCGAGATGGTGTTTAGCGAATGGGTCGAAGATCAAACCGTCCATCTTTTCCGGCCCGAGGTGACTTTTACCAGCATGGAAATGTCTCGCCTGGGAACATTTACTTTCAGGGATTTCAGGATCGCCGATCCCTTCGAGGAGGACAAATACTTTATCCAGAGCAAAAGAGTAAAGGTCCAGTTCAATCCTTTGCAACTTTTTAGACAGGGGATAAACCTGTCGCTGATCGAAATTCACGGTGGAAACTTCCGGATCCACAAACAAGACCACCAGGGTGAGGTGAATTTCACCAACATTTTCAAATCTTCCGGCGGCAAAGGTGGTATCGGCAGACGGGTCAGGATCAGGGAATTTCTCCTGAAAGATTGCCGGGTACTGCTCGAGGACATCGATGAAAAACCGATCGATAACAACTTCGCCCTCCTCCAGGGGAGGTTCACCTCGATTTCCGGCGAACACCTGGTCGAGGTTTACCAATGCCGTGTCAACACCACTTACTGGTCGATCGGCCCGGCCGAGTTCTCGGGTATTTTCCCCATCAGAAAGGATTATCTGGGTTTTCGCCGGGTGAGAGTTGTCAAAGGCGAGACCGACTTGACCGGTGAGGGATTTGTCGATTTCAAGGGGCGGACCTTTGAATACAAAATCGACGACGGCCGTTTTGACCCGGCCCACCTGCCGCCGGAACTTGAAATTCGAGACCGATTCTCCGGCACGGTGGGAGTTTCCCTGGTATACCAGGGGAGCTTCGACAGCACCGCGGTCCAGGCGGATATCCGCCTGGATACCGGCATGCTGTTCAACTATCCGGTGACCGATCTGACCACCCGCCTGGACTACGCAGGGAGGATTTTAAGATTCGAACGGCTCAAGACCGATATCTGCGGTGGCTCTCTGGAGACAAACATGGAGTTCCGCTTTCAGGAGACCGACCGCAGCTACGACATAAAAGCCGGCGTGCAGCAGGTGCAGGTCGAGTTAATCAAGATTCCGAAAATCGACAAACTGTCCGGCCGGATGAGCGGACAGCTCGCCCTGCGTGGCCGGGGCTACTCGCGCTCGGAGCTTGAAATATCGGGAACCGCCGGACGGCTCAAGGGAGAGCTCAACGGAGTGAGAATCGACTCGGCCGGGGCCGGTTTCAGTTACCGCAATGGAAAGCTGCGGGTGGACAACCTTTCCCTGCACTCCTGGGAATCGATCACCACCGCTATCGGGGATGTGGAAAACAACGAGCTTTTCCTGTTCGTGAATGTCGAGAAAATGCCCGCCCGGCGCCTGCGCCGCCTGCTGCCGCTGACTGATTTCAGCGGAACTATCGACTTTTCCGGTTCGCTGACCGGCAGCCTGTTCGACCCTAAGCTGAAAGGCACGATCAGTATCCACAACGGCGCTTACCGGGCCCTTCGTTTCGCTGCTCTGGAAGGCACCTGTGAACTGGAGCACCTGACAGACAACATCCAGGGCGGACTCCAGATAAACCTGACCGATGCCGAGATTTCAGGACAGCAGTTCAAGAAGCTGCACTTGAATACGGAAATTCCGCAGCGGGGCATGACCCGTTTTTCACCGCTGATCCTGGAGCAGGACAGCCTGAACCGCCTTTACTGCAGCGGGTTTTATGTCAACATGCCGGAGATCGGAGAGCAGGAGATAGCTGTCGACACTCTGGAGGTGGTCTATCGAGGGGTAAGAGCGACCTCCGGCGATATTTTCGAAATCAAACGCCGGCAGG
>CAZSTM010000108.1:0-10012 GCA_964609635.1 uncultured Gemmatimonadales bacterium | reverse complement strand
GCGGGCGCACTTTACATTCGCCGTGGTCTCCAGATCGAGCCGCAGATAACCGGAGGCAGTCACGAACGCGGCCTTCGCGCCGGCTCCGAGAACGTTGCCGGTATCGTGGGTCTCGGTGCCGCCTGCGACCTGGCCCGGTGCGGGGCTGAGGCCCTTTGCCGGAAACTGTTACGGCTGCGGGACCGCCTGTACCGGGGACTGGCCGAAAGGATCGAGGGGGCACACCTCAACGGGCATCCCACCAAACGTCTGTGCAATACCCTGAACCTTTCTTTCGAGGGTGTCGAGGGAGAGGCCCTACTGCTGAACCTGGACCTTCAAGGCATCGCCGTCTCGACCGGCTCGGCCTGCGCCAGCGGCTCGCTGGAACCATCGCACGTGCTGACCGCCATGGGAGTCTCGCCCGAGCTGGCCCAGGGTTCGGTGCGTTTCAGCCTCGGAAGAAAGAACTCACAGGCCGAAATCGACACGGTGGTGGAGGTGACGGCGGAAATCATCTGCCGGCTGCGCAAACTGTAAGCCTCATTTTCCACATGCGACAATCCGCTTTCAAGCTCCAAGGTGCAAGGGCGACCTGCCGGTTGTCGCTACGAGAATAATTCAATAACCTTATAATAAGGGTATTGATGAATCACCCTCAAGGAATTCCTATCTGGAGTGCATTTTACGATTGGGCCGTAGATTTACTCTTACCGGATAAACCATGCTGACTTTGGGTATAGAAACTTCCTGCGATGAGACCTCGGTGGCCCTGCTCGAGGGCGAAAACAATCTGCTGAGCCACCTGATCTTAAGCCAGCTCGAGCATGAAAGCTTCGGCGGCGTGGTGCCGGAGCTGGCCAGCCGGGCCCACCTGCGCACGCTGTTGCCGTTGCTGAAACGCTCGTTCGAGGAAGCCGACCGCGCTCTTGACCAGGTGGACCTGGTGGGCGTGACCGTGGGACCGGGCCTGATCGGCTCGCTGCTGGTGGGAATATGTACGGCCAAGGCTGTGGCGCTGGCCCTGGACAAGCCCCTGGTGGGGGTCAACCACGTGGAAGCCCACCTGATGGCCAACCTGCTGATCGACAGCCCCCCTGAACCGCCTTTCGTGGCACTGCTGGTCTCCGGGGGGCACACCCTGCTGGTAGAGGTGCCCTGCTGGGGCGATTACCTGATCCTGGGCGGCACCCGCGATGATGCGGTCGGAGAGGCCTTCGATAAGGTGGCCAAGATGCTGGGCCTGGGCTATCCGGGCGGGCCGGCTATCGAGAAAGCCGCAGCGCAAGGCCATTCGGGGCGCTTTGCTTTCCCCAGGCCGATGATCAAGGACCCCTCGCTCGACCTGAGTTTCAGCGGGCTCAAGACCGCGGTATTGCACGAGGTCAATCCTCTGCGAAAATCCGGCGAGCTGGGCCGGCTGGTATCCGACCTGGCGGCTTCTTTCCAGGCCGCGGTGGTGGAGGTGCTGGTCGAAAAATCCTTTCGCGCCTGCGCCAAAGCCGGGGCCGGCGCACTGGTGGTGGCCGGCGGAGTGGCCCGCAACCGAAAACTGCGTGAGGAGTTCGACAAAAAGGGCGCATCCCGGGGCATCCAGGTCATCTTTCCTCCCCTGGAGCTCTGCGCCGACAACGCCGCCATGATCGCCCGTACCGCCCTGTTCCATTACCGGCGCGGCCGGGTGGACGGCCTTGATATAGATGCTTTCGCCACCGGCAGCCTCGATTGGAAACGCGCCGAATAACTTGGCTTGCCGAAATCTTCCCCTAAGGTTAATATACCAGTTCCGGAAGCTTTTTCCTGTTAAATACAAGCTTAAACCCGAAAGGTGCCGAGATGAACATTATTCTGGCTCCGGACTCCTTCAAGGGAACTTTCTCCGCGCCCGAGGTCTGCCGGGCCTTTGAGAAAGGCGCCCGCAGCGTTCTGGGTGAAGCGCGGTTTACGCTGCTGCCTCTGGCGGACGGCGGCGACGGCACTCTGGAGGTGCTGCTGAGTGCCGCAGGCGGGCGGCGCTGCAAAGCTCGCGGAACCGACCCGCTGGGGCGACAGATCAAGGTCGATTTCGCGGTGCTTTCCGGCTCCGATGAGGCACTGGTGGAGATGGCCCGTGTCAGCGGGCTGGCGCTTTTGAAAGAAAACGAGCGCAATCCCTGGACAGCAGGCACTTACGGGCTGGGCCAGGTGGTAAAAGCTTCTCTGGACCAGGGGGTTTCCGGCCTGGCGCTCACCCTGGGCGGCTCCGCCACGGTGGACGGCGGGGTGGGAATGGCCCGCGCACTTGGATACCGCTTCCTCGACCGACAGGGCAAACCGCTCGAAATCGAGGGCGGAAGAATCCTGGGACAGATCGCCCGCATCGATGACCGCGGCAAAGAGCGCCGTCTCGCCCAGGTACGCTCGCGCGCGCTCTGCGATGTCAAGAACCCCCTGCTGGGCCCCCTGGGAGCGGCCCGGGTTTTCGCTCCCCAGAAAGGCGCCGACCCGGAAATGGTAGAACGTCTGGAAGCCGGGCTGGCAAACCTGGCGGCCAGGATCGAGGATGACCTGGGAGTAAAAGTTGCCGACCTGCCCGGCAGCGGCGCCGCCGGCGGGCTGGGCGCCGCTTCGGTGGCTTTCCTCGGCGGCAGTTTGGTCTCCGGGATAGATTATGTCCTGGAAACACTCGATTTCCGACAGGCCGTAAAGGGAGCGGACCTGGTGATCACCGGCGAGGGCTCTTTCGATTCCCAGAGCCTGGGGGGCAAAGTTATCTCCGGCGTGCTGGAGCTGGCAGGCGCTGAAAGCGTGCCGGTGGTCGTGGTCTGCGGCCGCTACAAGCAGCAAGAAAAACCACCTGACAAGCCCGACCGGGGCGATAAGATTCCCCTGCCGGCGGCGGTTTTTTCCGGAAGCGATCTTACCGGGCAGCCAAAGCCGGGCGGCCTGGTGGACTTGGAGTCCCTGGCGGAGCTGGCCGGCAAGGCGGTCGAGTGGTGGACGCAGAAAAAGCAAAATTAGGAGAAAAGAAAAGCGGATGAAAGCTGAAAAACCAACTCCCCTGACCGCCGAGGTGGTCTTTCCGATGCCTGCCGGCGGGCCTTATACCTACCGGGTGCCCGATGATTGCCTCGGGCGGGTCGCCCCGGGGGTAAGAGTAATCGTCCCGCTGGGCTCACAGGTTTTGACCGGCATGGTAGTGGAATGCGGCAAGTCCGGCGCGCCCGGCGGCATCCGGCTCAAGTCCCTGCAGGAGGTGGTGGATGACCGGCCGCTGTTGGGAGAAGACCTTTTACGCCTGATGCACTGGCTGGCCGATTACTATTTCTGCGAACTCGGCGAGGCCCTGCGCTCGGTGATGCCGGGGGTCTTTTTCGCCAAAGGCGACCGGCGCATCCGGCTCAGGGAAACCGAGCTTGACACACCGGGCGGTCTGGGCCGGGCCCAGATGGAAGTCTGGGAGTACCTGAAAGCCCATCCGCGGTCGCTGCGCAGCACTTTGCGGGCCCGTTTCGGAGCCGGGAGAGTGTCCTCCGCGCTGGGCAAGCTGGCCGCCCGGGGCCTGATCGAGGAGGAGGACTACCGGCCGGTTCTACCCAGGGAGAAAAAACTCACCCTGGTCGAGGCCGCCCGGAACCTCCCCGAACCAAAGGAGCTGGATAAGCTGCTGGCGCGCAGCCCTCGCCAGCGGGAGTGCTTCGAGGTGCTGAGATCGTTTTCTCACCCGGTGGAACTTAGCCTGTTGACCGCCAGACTGGGGTACGGCCGCTCACTGGTGGATGCCCTGGTTGTCAAGGGCCTGGCCGTTTTCAGTACCGGGCATCTGGACCGCTACAGCTCCAGCCGCTTCGAGTTTCCGCAGTATGAAAGCCCGCATCCAAAACCCTCAAAGGCCCAGGCCGGGGTCATCGCTAAGATCGTCTCCTCGCTGGGGCAAAACAAAATATTCCTGCTGCACGGGATTACCGGCAGCGGCAAGACCCTGGTTTATCTGGAGGCTATCAAGCCTGTTATAGAAGCCGGCAGGCAGGCGATCGTGCTGGTGCCGGAGATTGCGCTCACTCCCCAGACCACCGGGAGGTTCCGCGCGGTTTTCGGCGACAGCGTGGCAGTGCTGCACAGCGGTCTCTCGGCCGGGGAGCGCTATGACATCTGGCGTCAGATACGCCGGGGCCGCTACTCCATTGCGGTGGGGGCGCGCTCGGCCGTGTTCGCGCCCTTCCCCGACCTGGGGATGATAATAATCGATGAGGAGCACGAGAACACCTACAAGCAGTCGGACACCCTGCCCCGCTACCACGCCCGCGAGGTGGCGCTCAAGCGGATGAGCCAGGCCGACGGCCCGGTCCTGCTGGGCTCGGCCACCCCCAGCCTGGAGAGTTTCCAGAATGCCGGGGCCGGCAGATATATCCTCCTGGAGCTGCCGGAACGCGTAGCGGGCCGCGTGCTGCCCGAGGTCCGGATTTACGATTTAAGAAAAAAATGGGTCAAACAGGGGCGCAACCTGCTCACCTCCGCCCTGCTCAAGGAGATCGGTTTCGCCCTGGAGGCCAAGGGCCAGGTGCTGCTGCTGCTCAACCGCCGGGGTTACAGCAACCTGCTGATATGCGAAGAATGCGGCCAGGTGGTGATGTGCCCGCACTGCAGGATATCGCTCACCGTCCACCGCAGGATAAACCGCCTGCTCTGCCACTACTGCGGCCACCGTCAGCAGATAATCGAGGCCTGCCCGACCTGCGAGGCTTTAGCCCTGGAATCCCTGGGAACAGGCACGGAAGCCGTGGAGAACGGCCTGAGACAGGCTTTCCCCGGGCGGGTCATCGACCGGATGGACATGGATACCACCGGCGGCAAGTGGTCGCACCACGAGATTCTCGACCGGCTGCGCACCCGCTCCACCGACATCCTGGTGGGCACGCAGATGATCGCCAAGGGCCTGGATTTCCCCGAGGTGGTGCTGGTGGGGGTGGTCAATGCGGACACCGGGATGAACCTGCCGGATTTCCGGGCCACGGAACGCACTTTCCAGCTGCTGGCCCAGGTGGCGGGAAGAACCGGCAGGGGCGAGCGCGGCGGAGAGGTGTTCATCCAGACTTTCGCCCCGGATCATCCCGCCATAAAAGCCGCGGTCAAACACGACTACTTAAGGTTCGCCGAACGGGAGCTCGAGGTGCGCGCACTTGCAGGCTATCCGCCGTTCGTACGGCTGGTCAATGTCATTTTCTCGGGCCGTAACGAGCGTGTGGTGGAGTCCTGGGCGGAGTCGGCGGCGGAATTTATCCAGGGGCTGATCGTGTCAAAGAAACTGGCCGCACGGCTCGAGGCGGTAGGCCCTGCGCCCTGCGCAATCGAGAAAATCCGGGGAAGATACCGCTGGCACCTGATCCTCAAAAGCAGAAGCCGTACCGTGCTCGACACGGTAGGCGCATACCTGGTGCGCAAGCTTAAGCCTCCGCGCAAGGGGGAATGCCGCCTGGTGCTGGATAGAGACCCGGTGAGCTTGATGTGAGGGGGGAGAAAAAAATATCTTTTGCTTCAACCTCAATAGATTTTACTCAGTGTTAATTAAAAAGCCCCGGGAAGTTGCTATCTATCGGGGCTTTTCTTTTTGTTTTTTTACCAGTAACTCCTACCTCTCCGGCACGGCCACATACATCTGGTAGTTGCTGCGGCTGTGAAGCGGCATCTTGTACAGCGGCACAATTTTCTCAGGCGGCGGGACATTGTCGCCCTGGGTATAGATCCAGAGCTGGTCGCGGTCCCAGAGCAGCACCTCGTCGCGGGAATCGCCGCACAGGTCGATCACATCGCAAGCCAGCACCGGGTGTCCGGGCTCGGTGAAGCTGACCACCCGCCTGCCCCAGCCGTCTATCATGCCGCCCAGCTTCTCATCTCCTGAGAGCAGCAGCAGCGCGGTGCCGTCCCCTACCCAGTCCGCGGCCGCTATGGTGGAGCCTATGTAGTGCGGCTGGTACTCCCCCAGCTTTCTGCCGTCCGAGGCGTGCACGGTTATCAGGTTATGCTCTCCCCAGTAGGTTACCTGGGCGATCTCGCAGCCCGGCACCTCGGGGCAGAAATCCCCTATCGCCATGCGCTGGGCGTGGCCCAGGATTTCCTTGTAGCGCACCTTGCCTTTCATGTCTGCGACAATCACCCCTTCCTCGCCCGCGCAGAAGTAGGCGTGCATGCCGGGGAAGCAGTCTCCGCCCAACTCGCCCATGAAACCGGCATCCGAGTGGTCCTGCATGCCCAGGTCGAAAATTATGGTGCCGTCATGATCGAACAGGGTGTAGCCCTGGAGCACCTCGTCGCGGCCGTCGTTGTCGATGTCCCTGGCATAAGGATAATGGCCCGCGTTCAGGCAGGCAGTCCAGAGCTGCCTGAAATCGCGCGAGTAGGCCCAGATGTTGTTGTAGTCGTCCTTGATCAGGAAATCGCCCACTGCGCCGGCGCCGGTGAGGTCGCAAAAATAAAGCGCCCCCGCCGGGATGCGCTCCCACTTATCCTCCGGGTAGAAACTGTCCGGGTGCTTGGGGCCGTGTTTCGGGGTGGGCGCGCCGGTGATCGTTTTTCCGGTCATGCCGTCCAGGACTTCGATCTTGAAATCGTAGCTCAAGATCACCTCCGCCTTGCCGTCCCGGTCCAGGTCGCAGACCTGGAAAGGCAGGTCCGTGGCGAAAAGCTCCGGAATGGTGTCGTTTTTGCCCCACTGCCAGAGGATTTCGCCCTCCAGGTTGAAAGCGCTCAAGCCCTGGATATATCTTCTCAGCAGGCCCGATGCTCCGTGATGGCGCTGGGCGATGACAAACTCCAGCCGGCCGTCTCCGTCCAGGTCCCCCCAGCGCATCTGCCTGCCGTTGATAGCGAGTTTCTTAAGATCGACCTTTTTCCAGAGCCTGGGCTCCGGGTAGTTCCGGGAAAGCTCGGCTTGCCGGCGCTCGAACTCGGCTTTTCTTTTCAGGTAATCCGCATGGGCTTTTTTGCTCATGATCACCCGGACCCGGCGGTAGTCGCAGGGGCTGTTGCACAACAGCCCCACCTTGCCGGCCGGGTGATGGTGGTCGCGGCGGGTGATATCGATTTGCTTACCGTCCACGTAAAAGGTATGGTTGCGGTCGTTGACCTCCACTCTCAGGGTGTGCGGCTCGCCGATCTCGTACGGCACCGTGCGGATTTTGAGTTTCTCCCAGGCCTGGTGTCTGCGCCGCGACCAGACCCACTTGTGGTTCTCCTCCAGCGAGAGCATAAAATAGTTGCGGGAGTTTTCCACCCGGTAGATGATACCCACCGGGTTCTCGTAGGATAGGGGAACCAGCTCCACCTCTAAAGCGTAATCGGTCCAGAACCGGTCACCGGTAACCACCACCGCGTTTTTGTCCTCTGCCAGTATTTCGTGAGCCTGGTGCAGCACCTTGCGACCGCCGATTTCGCGGATGTGCCAGGCCAGCCCTCCTGCTTCGGGGCCGAAAAAGCCCCAGTAAACGGCCTCGATCCAGGGGCCCCAGGCCGGATTTTTTGCGACCCAGTGATACTCCTGCACCGCGGTGTACGGCTCGGACAGGGGGCCCACCGGGTAGTCCGAGAAATCATCCTCGAAAACCACTACAGAGTCCGGGCCCACCGCTCCCCAAGTCCCTGCGGCGAGCGGGGCGGTATCGACTGAAACCGGTAATGAAAAGCACAGGAAAAAAATCGCTATCCGGGCACGCATCTTAAGGTCTCCTTTTTATCCACAGATTACGCAGATTTATCAGATTAAGTGTCTCGGAGCAAGGTGTGCCTTGTTCCTACAGCTAAAATCCCCCTCGGTCCTTTTTTTCAAAGGGGGATGGGGGCCTTTGTGCCTATGTGCCTCTGTGCCTGTTTTTTTCTTCTGACTCCTGACTTCTGTATTCTGACTCCTGAGTAGTTACGCAGGGTTACTTCACTTTGATCATTATCTTTACAGTTTCCGGGGATTCCCGGTCCAGCAGAGCGAAAGCCTCTCCGGTACGTTCGAGCGGGTATTCGCCGGTGATCAGCAGGTCCGGATGGTAGCGGCCGGCAGCCATGGCGGCCACCACGCGGGGGAACTCGCCGCGGCTTACCCGGCTGGCGCGGATGACGGCTTCCTTCCAGACCAGGGTTTTCCAGTGGATTTCATAGCTGTGGGGACCCTGGCCCAGGACCGTTATCCTGCCGCCGCTTCTTACCATCTGCACCGCCTGGGCCACCGGCGCAAGTCCTCCGATCACCTTCAGGTCCGCCTCGCCGATACATTCCACCACGCAGTCCGCACCCCGGCCGCCGGTCCATTCTTCTACCGCCTCCACCGCATCGACCTCGGCGCAGTTGAAGGTGGCCGCCGCCCCGAGTTTTTCGGCAATTCGCAGCTTTGATGATTCCATGTCGGTGATCGCCACCTTCTCGGCGGCGGTCAGCCTCAGGTTTTCCAGCATCGCCAGCCCGACCCTTCCGGCTCCCAGAACCACCACCGTGTCTCCCGGATCGATCCGGCTGACAGTGGTCGCGTGCATACCGATAGAATAAAGTTCCACCATGGCGGCGTGACGCTCGGATAGGCCATCCGGCACTTTGAAACACTGGCTCTGGGAGGCCCGGACATATTGTGCAAGGCCGCCGTCCAGGTCTATTCCCAATAGTTTCAGGCTGCGGCAGGCGTTGTAGGACCCGCTCAGGCAGGCCGGACATCTGCCGCAGTGGATAATCGGGTCCACACACACCCGGTCTCCCTTTTTCAGTTCAGTCACTCCGGGGCCGGTTTCCACCACCGTTCCGGCGAACTCGTGCCCCTGGATGGTGGGGAAACTCACTCTTCCCGCGAACTCGCCCCGGTAGACATGGAGGTCGCTGCCGCAGAGGCCGGTATAGCTCACCTCCAGCAGGACATCCCCGGGCTCGGTCGGCACCGGATCGGCCATATCGCGGTACTCTATGGTTTTTTCTCCGGCTGTCAGGGCTGCTTTCATGATCCAGGCTCCTATATTTTCCGGGCGCATGGAATATCTTGCTGCAGGAGTAAAAGCCCCCTGGCCGCAAGGCGGCAAGAAATCCCGGAGCAAATAATACGGCGGTTTGACAGGCGGCGCAAGGGCATTGGAGAAAGGCCCGGGCCGGAGCGGAAAGTTGCCGCTTTCGAGCCGGGCGCCCTACACCGGTCCACCTTTCTACTGAATTTTTTCCTCCGGTAGTTCAGCGGAGCTTGTTTCATCTAAAATTCTTTACTGTTTAAATTACAAGCGACTTACATCGAAGAAAATACAATTCTCTTGCAAAATAAGGGTTTTTGGGTTAAAATTTTCATGAATCGATACGCCCGGTTGATTCGTGTCTACCAGCGGCGGTACCGGCAAACCTAGGTTTTTATACGGAGTTTTAATGGACGAGGCTAAAGCCCAACAGGTTATTCAGTCATTTCAGCAGATAACCCGCATAATTCACACAGGCGTGGTCGGCGATTTCAAACCCTCGGCCACTCTGCTGGAAAAAAACATCAAGCCCTCCGATGTGCCTTTTATCAAAAAGGACGCTTCGGGCAGGGCGCTGTTCTACGTTGTCGAGGGAAAAGCGGGTGTAGATATCGGCCAGTCCGAGCGGATTACAGTGACCGATAAAAAGACTGTGGGCGAGATGAGCCTGGTCTCCACCATGCTGAACACCATTGATAAGCTGGGCGCCCTCGACAGCCGCAACGCCGATGTTTACTGCGAGGAACCGCTGAGAGTTATAGTTTTCAACTATTCCCCGGTAGTTGAAATCCTGGAGGATAACAATCCCGAATTTAAAAAATACCATCAACAGATTCTGATCTGCCTCAATCGCATCATGTTCAAAAAAATGACGGCGGTCGACCAGAACTATATCGATATATTGACTTCCATGGAAATAGAAAACGAGTTGGAGGAGCTTGAGTACTCTTCGAGTTTTCTGGAGAGCCTGAACCGTTTCATGAAAAAAATGCGTAACATCCCCAACATGCGGGTCTCTCCTCACGAGATACGTGGCATGTTGATTCAGGAGGGACAGCCCAACGACTCGCTGGTGTTTCTGGAAA
>CAZSTM010000107.1:0-10043 GCA_964609635.1 uncultured Gemmatimonadales bacterium | reverse complement strand
GGTTACCGGGATTACGTTTTGCAGGCCACTGGGACTGCCTTCTATGTTGAAAGCTCCGTACCGGTTGATATATGTCCTCGACCAGCGCAGGCCGGCATCCAGGCTCAAGGGGCCGAAGCTGTGTTCATCCACCGCCACGGCGGAGAAAGTTTCCAGGTCGCAGCGCCTGCCCACGTAGAAACGTTTCCCGTTAGGCGCCACCCAGCGGTTGTAGAGCGCTCCGAATCGGAGCACGTTGTCGGGACGGAGCACGAGAGACTGGGTCAGATTCGTGCTCCACTCGTAATCTCGTTCCCTGGTGCTCTGGTGAGGGGTGGCGCTTTCGCTGGTAAAAGTGTGGGCGCGACCGGTATAGTTCATGATAAGTTCCGTGGAGGCTTTATCGCTCGGCCGGTAGAAGGTTTTCATGCTGAAAAGGGTAGCCCGGAAGGGATCGAACTTCTCGAGAGCTTCTTGGAACCTGCCGGCGGCCGGCGGCACGGCTTGCGCCAGGCTTCGGTGGCCCTGTAGATGCAGCAGATGGGTGGTGACAGTCCACCTCTGGTTAGGGCGCCAGAGGGTGCTTCCCCGGAAGTGGGTTATCCCCTCCCCGGCGTGCCTGCCTTTCGGACCCTGCGTGCGGGGTGTGCCCAGGCTGAAAGCGTAAGACAGGTCTCCGGCGGTTCCGCCATGAGCCAGGTTCACCCGGTAGGTATTGAAAGTGCCGTATTCGACACGGACCGAGGTCTCGGGTTCGGTATACTGTCTGGGGATGATATTCACCATTCCCACCAGGCCGGAAAGGCCGGTGAGCAGGGCGGCGCTGGAGCGCATGACCTCGATTCGCTCTAGGTCCTCGGAGGGGAAAAAGTAAGGTAATTCATGGAATTCGCGCTGCCAGGCCCCATCCAGGGCATAGTCCGGGTAAGGGTATTTTTGGCCCCGAATGGAGAAAAACTGTTTCACTTTCCTTCCCCGGGTTTCGACCCAGGCGCCGGGGATGTATTCCAGAGCGTCGATCACTGTCTTGGCTCCCTGCCTGTTGATTTCCTCCTGCTGAATAACGCTGGCCGCCGGTTCCAGCCCGGAGGATTCGATCCGCGGCTTGGCAATCAAATCACGAGGCTGTCTGCCGATTACCAGGACCGTATCCATGACCTGGCCGACCCCCTGGCTGTCGCTTATCCGGCTGATGACAGGCGGTTTGTGTAATTCGAGCCAGATGCCGTAGCTTACACCTTCCGAGCCCGGAGGCCGGGGTATACGGATATGGTATTTTTTGATTTTCAGAGCCTGCATAACCTCGCGAAACATTACGGCGGTCTGTTCGAGATCATAGTGAGGGCCGCCGTCCATTGCGGCGCGCACCTCGCGGGCAGCTTCCACCGGCAAGTTGGCGGAAAAACCGCGACCGATAAAGCCCACACCGCCGGGCTTGAGAACCCGATAGATTTCGGCAAACGCTTGTTCCTTGTTCTCCCAGAACTGAAACGATGCTCGCGAGACAATGATATCGGCGTAGTCGCTCGCGAAAGGCAGAGCCTGGACATCGGCGGCGACCGCTTCCACCCGGGACCCGAGATCGGCTTTCGCCGCCTGTTCGTAAAAGTAAGGAAAAAAGTGGGGGTTGATATCCGCGTTTATCCAGTGCATTCTCCTGGTTCGCTTGCCTAGCTCAATGACCAGGTTTCCGGGGCCGCCTCCCACATCGATCCCTGTTCCCTCCTTGTCGGCCAGCTCGAATTCTGAGACGATCTGCTCGGCCAGCGGGCCGTACACCGGCGCAAGCCTGGTATTAGCCACGTGGGTGAAATCAAGGACCTTCTCCTGGGGGGCATGGGAGAGGGGAGCCTGGGCGCGCGACAGGACTGCCGGGAATAAAAGCCAGAAACTGAGGATGGAAAAAATAATTCCAGCTGAGTTTTTCGTTGTCATGGTTTATCTCATGAGCCTGATAAAGGGTGAAATTTTATCACGGGTTAATCGCTTCCTGCTGTGAAAATCATCCAGGGAATACTAACCGGATTATTCATGACAGGAGAGGACATGTTTATCGCGCGGCCCGCTGCTATTCCTTACGAAAACAAGAAGGGTAACAGGGATAAATGAATGTTAATAAATTTTTTATGAGACCGCCCGGGCAGTCTGCTTAACTGATAAACAAAGACATCGAAATATTATATTGTAAGAAAACAACAGTGCGGAGATTAATATTGCACCCCCTCCTGACCAGATTAAGGGTTTGTAGATACTAACCGCCTTCGTAAACTCGGGGGTTCCATGCTTTAATCCAGCACCGAGCCCTGCCGAGCCGATAACATTCCAGCCGATGCATAAAACCATGATCCCTGAAAAGTGCAGCCAGAAATTTGTATTACAAATCCATTTGGAAAATCTTTCCTCTCCCCGGATTTGAGGAGCGATGAAATACAGAATCCCCATGAGCGCTGAACTTACCCAGCCAATAAGAGAGATATGGGTATGAATTTTACTAAAAAAATCGTTCAAGAATGCTGTAAGCTGACCAGGCGGGACAAAAACTGCTGCTGAATAGAAAGATTTGAAAAGATGTTTTGTCGGATAAACGAGTCCCTCAACGCATCCCAGAATGAAAAAAACGAGTGATATAAAAATGAAATTTCTGGCGATTTTTTTAACCATAGGAAACAGATCCTCTCTTTAAGATGTCAAGTTAGAGCCTTGATGCTTGATTAAAAGATACCAAATAGAGACAAAAGCAGAATATTTTTCTGTTTTCCCGTATCTGGAAACAAATCTATTTATGGCTTATCTCGATTCAATTCAATAAAATTTTATTGCCCGACTTAAGAAGTTACATGGCAAACCTGAAGAATAAAGATATCTCTCTCTCATTTCATTCCAAAAGGTATGATTCTAGGCCGAACAATATCGCGATCGATTAATTCAAAATGGAATTTGGGCGTACATTTTCTTGCTTACCGGCCTCCAGGCTATTTGAAATGCAGCGTCCCTGCTGTAACAGCAGTCTTAATCCCAATATCTTTCAGGGTTTCCGGATCAATTGCCTGCCACTTAAATTTTCTACACTTACTGTAAACCCGGCGGGTACTTCCGTGCGGTAACAAATATCACGGCCGTCTTTCCACCACTTGAGGTAAACCTCTCCGTCCGGTGTCGGTATCCGGCCTTCGCACCAGTCCGGGTCGAGGTCACAGAACCGGAGCTCGATCTTTTTGGCAACTGGATCGATCAGGTAACAGCCCAGGATGTCCCGGAAAAGAATCCGCACGATATGTGAGGCGAAGCCGTGGTTGCAGCTTGCGCTGGCGCCGTCGTGCTCCCACAGGGTACCGGTCCGGTCGGCCATCTCCAGATAATAATCGGCCGAGTCCTCGAGAATCTGCCTGCAGAGACCGTGACGGGAGAGCAACTCCATGCGCATCATGTTGCCGATAAACGGCCTGGCCCGGTAAACCCCGGCGTAGGCTCCGGTCTCTTTTCGCTTCGGCCCGAAGCTGTCGGTCAGTTTGCGCCAGAGCTCCGGATGGCTCTGTGCGGTGGCGGTTCCGGTAAAAAAGGCGAAGTACTGGCAGACCTCGGTTCGGTTGCGGGTCGGGAGAAGTTTTCCGCCCTTTCTGAGGGCGTTATCCACGAAAAACTCCCCGTCGTAACTCTGCCTGCGCACTGTCTGGCGGACACTTTGGGCACGGGTCGCAAACCCGGGCAAGTCGTACATCCTGCCCGCCGCCTCCAGAGCCGCGGCATAAAGCATATTGGTCGGGTAGTTGACATCCTGTACGAAATCGTTCGCTTCCGACCATTCTATGAAAATCCAGCTGTCGAGCTTCTCGAGGAGGCCGTCCTCATTGAGAAACCTGCTGAAGTAATCGAACAGGTTCATAACTGCGCCTCCGGCGTCTTCCATAGTGCGGTGGTCACCGCTGCGGGCCGCATACTCCTCGAGCTGAAGGACAAACCATAAGGCCCAGTTCGGAATAAAAGTGCCGCTGGGGTGATCCGCGGGGTAGCACATCGGCAGCATGCCCTGGGGAAGGTGGGCGAAACCTGCGGGGAGAAGATAGTTCTCGAAGAAATTCTTTTCGATAACCGTACTGCCGCACAGGTCGAGAGCGGCCCTGGCGGTAAAATAGCTGTCGCAGAGCCATCCCGCCCTCTCTCTGGAGGGACAGTCCATGAAAATATCCACCGCGTTCTGCCTGAATGTCTGTCTGCCCGCGGCAAAAAGACGGTTGAGCCGGTCATCGCTGCAGGCGAACTGCGCCTCGCCGGCATCGGGATTGACATACTCTCTTAGATAGATGTCCTCCAGAAGGCATTTCCCCTCGAGCACCATGAACTTGATGAACTTCAGAGTATAAGGCTCGAAAGATTCTATTCTATAAACGCCCTCGGAAAGTTGATAGGTTACAATATTTACACAATTGAGCCGTTTGAAATCCACATCGCCGCTGCTGAGGATCTCATCGAAAGTGATATAGAGGGTGGTTGGTTCATATACGGTCAATTTCGCGCCGATGAAGCCGGTGAGGTTGGTTCCCAGGTCCAGGATGTGATACGAATTAGGGTCGAGCTGAAACTTCCCGGTCGGGGATGCAGGCCGGTCGATGGAGGTCTGCTGGACATTGGCAATCTTTTGCAGCTCTATGGAGGGGACCACCTCCAGCTCGTTTTCCCGGAAGCCGCCGAGTTTCGGGCCTATATTCGTAAGGGCGCGGTCCTTCCAGATATCTTCCGGTTTCACGCCTGTTTTTATCCTGCCCCGGGAGACATCCCATACGGGCCGTCGCAGGCGGAAATCCGGATAGGGCACCCGTCGCGGCAGGAGCTTCTTCTCCGGGAGCACGGCGCAGACTGTTGTCTCGAAATCTGCCGTGATCTCTCTGCGCCAGCGGTCATGGCCGGGCTTCAGGCGGTAGACTTCGCAAAAGGTGCGCTGGTAGCTGTAGCGCTGGACTTTTCTGACACGCTCGGTGAGTATGCAGGCCTCGAAATCCGAGCCGTCGCCGGAGGTGGCAGCTAAAATTTCACTCCCGGTTTGAATTTCCGCCTGCAGGAACGAGGGCTGGTCGAGCAGGTAGTAGCTGTTGATGTTGTACCCGGCGACTTCAACCGCCAGTAAATTCCTGCCCGGTCGCAGGTTGTCGGTAAGGTTCCACTCATCCACCCGGAAAAACCCGTGCGGCCCCCTTGCAGGGCCGTGCCCGATAAAATTTCCGTTCAGGAAAAAACGGTAGACCGAGGAGGCGGCTACCCGAAAAATCACCCTCTGTCCTTCCGGGACTTCGAAGACGGTACGGAAACCGGCAAAAAGATTTTTTTCCTTTTCCAGGCCTTCGGGCCAGACCGGTTTACCGGAGAGAAATTCGCCTGCGGCCGGACTCTGATTAAAGAAAAGGGAAAATATCAAAATAAGAAATGCGCTCAGGCTCTTGGTCATTTTTCCTCCTTTGTCTGGTATAGAGATACTCAGAATCGGGCTTAAAATCAAGTCTCTGTCCAGTATTTGCTTGCTTTCCGGTTATTTTTTCATGTATCTTGTCCGCATGGAGAGCCTGTTTTCACGAACCCGGCATAACCGCCGGTGCCGAAAAAACAGAACAGGAGGGTCAAGATGAAAATTGGTGTACATGCCTATGCCTGGACCTCCCAATGGAGCAACAAAACCCTCGGCCTGATCGAGCGTGCCAAAAACCTGGGTCTGGACCTTATCGAGATACCGCTGATGCGGCTCGACCTCTGTGATCCCTCAGCGGTCAGGAACGAGGCACAAAGGGTGGGCATCGATGTGTGTACTTCCACCGTGCTCAATGAAAAGACCGATCTTACCGATGATTCAGCCGAGGTCAGGAAGAATGGGACGGCCTACCTGAAAGACTGCGTAAAGGCCACGGCCGAGATGGGCGGCAGTTGCTTAAGCGGGGTAATCTATTCCGCGATCGGAAAGAAAAGCGACACCCGGCCGGGACGCAAACAGTGGAAGTATTCAGCCGAGGGATTGAAAGAAGTCTGCCGCTACGCTCAGGATTTAGGAGTAACCGTGGGCGTGGAACCGGTCAACCGTTATGAGACTTACCTGATAAACACCTGCAGCCAGGCCGTGGAGCTGGTGGACATGATAGATGAACCCAATGCGGCGGTTCATCTGGATACTTACCACATGAATATCGAGGAAAAAGATTTCTACCAGGCCACCAGACTGGCGGGCGACAGGTTGTGCCACTACCATCTTTGCGAAAACGACCGCGGCGTTCCGGGAACCGGCCTGGTGGACTGGGAGGGCATTTTCAGGGCGCTGGGCGAGATGAACTACCAGGGCAACGCGGCCCTGGAATCTTTTGTAGAGGTCTCCGACAACATGCGCGAGGCCACCTGTATCTGGAGAGACCTGGCCCCCTCGGGGGATGTGCTGGTCGGTGAGGGACTGAAATTTATCAGGGCCCAGGTGGAAAAATATATTTCGCCGGCGTCCTGAGAATCGAAACGAGCATGGATATTGCCAGGACAGTTATTTCTTTCGGCGAGATATTGTGGGACATTCTGCCGGACCGGACAGTCCTCGGGGGCGCGCCCTTGAACCTCGCTTACCGGGTGAATAGTCTGGGAGACCGGGGACTGATTGTCAGCCGTCTGGGTCGGGATGAACATGGGCGCCGGGCTTTCGACCGGGCCGCGGCCCTGGGCCTGGATACCTCGTACCTGCAAACCGATGAGCACCATCCCACAGGCACGGTCCGGGTCAGTTTCGACAGCAATAACAATCCCGACTTCGTTATCATCCCACAGGTGGCCTATGACTATATCGAGGTCACCGGCCCTCTGCGCGAGATCGCCTCGGCGGCCGATTATTTCTGTTTCGGAACCCTGTCTCAGCGCTCCGCGGTTACCGCCCGGACCCTGGAAGAGCTTCTCGATGCCGCAGGCGGCAGTGTCAAGCTGCTGGATATCAACTTACGGAAAGACTGCTACACCACCGATACGGTACGCCGGTCTCTAGAGCGCTGCGATATCCTCAAGATCAACGAGGATGAGGCCCGCGAGCTTTCCCTGATGTTGTCCTGCGGTCACGGTTCCATCGAGGGTTTCTGCCGGGAGGCTGTGGAAAGATGGTCTCTGACCTGCTGCGTGGTCACCCTTGCCGAGAGAGGCGCTTTTGCCTGTTCGCGGGAGAACCAAAAGGTCTATCTTCCCGGATACCGGATCGGGCTGGCCGATTCAGTGGGTGCGGGGGATGCATTTACGGCAGGCTTTGTCCACTGCCTGTTGAGGAATTTGCCGTTGTCCGAGGCCGTGGAGTTGGGAAATGTCCTGGGGGCGCTGGTTTCCTCCCAAAAGGGAGCCACCGTTCCGGTCACTCCGGCCCAAATAGAGAGTTTCCGGGCAGGAAATCCTGAATGCGTTTATGATTCAGACTTTGAACGGTTTATTTGAACTTATTTTCGGCAGCGGTGCAAGAAGAAAGTTGCTCGAATGTATGGAGAATCGTAGATTCTTACCCGTTTATTCTTCAGAGATTATCTTTCATTTTTGATTTTTTAACCACAAAGACACCAAGGCACCAAGGATTCATTTTATATATTTTTTATTCAACAGAAGCCCGAAAAGAAATTTGATATTACTCTTTGTGTCTTGGTGACTTGGTGGTTAGATACTGGGGTAAATAATTTATAATATGGGTATTGGCAGATGGCTGGTCTTTCGCGGATATTCGAAGGCCTACCATTTTTCCGGGGACGGCCATAACCCGGAAGCGGAAAGCCGCCGATGGATATCATGTTCGCCTCCACTGGAGCTCCGAAAATTCTTCAATAACCATAAACCTGCGGGAATGGGAAATGGAATTCTTTTTAAGAGTACTTCGAGTACATTGCACGGTATTTGTCTTCTCTATACTTATCTGTGGTGTATCCACTTTAACCGCTATGGATAATCTCGACCCCGGAACGGCCAGGCTGGATACCGCCACCAACACCGCTTGGTATGATGTGCGCAGCCTGGGAGTAGAGGGTAAGGGCTGGTCGGAGACCCGGGATTATTACGACAGGCTGCCGGCCAGGGCGGAAAGCATTGTGCGTGAGCCGGTGTGGTCTCTAAGCAGGAACTCGGCTGGCCTGTGTGTAAGGTTCCTCACCGATGCCACCGGCATCTCGGCCGCCTGGGACGGCGGGGGCGGGGCGCCCCATATGGCGGCCACCGGTGTGAGCGGGGTGGACCTTTATGTAAAGCGCGGGGGCGAATGGCGGTTCCTGTGCGTGGGCAAGCCGGATGAGAAAAGAACCACCCTTCAGTTGATAAAAGACCTGCCCGGCGAACCGGCCGAGTATCTCCTCTACCTGCCTTTATACAACCGGGTTACCCTGGTGGAAATCGGTATTCCTGCCGGAGCCGTGATCGCGCCGGTGAGGCCCCCCGCCGGGAAGCCTATTGTCTTTTACGGCACCTCTATCACCCAGGGCGGCTGCGCCTCGCGCCCGGGCATGGCCCATACGGCGATCCTGGGCCGCTGGCTGGACCGGACTGTGATCAACCTGGGATTTTCCGGTAACGGCCTCATGGAGCCGGAAGTAGCCGAACTGCTGGCCGAGCTCGACCCGGCGGTTTACGTGATCGACTGCATACCCAACGTCAGTGAGAAGATCGGCGAGCTGACCGGCCCGCTGGTGAAAATTATCCGTAAAACACGCCCCGAAACCCCTATCCTGCTGGTCGAAGATGCCAGGGCCCGGGATGCCGAATCCAACCGGCGACTGCGCTCCGCCTATAAGAGGCTGGTGGCCGCCGGTGACCGTAACCTCTGGCTGTTGAAAGGCGATAACCTGCTGGGGGGATATGATGTTGAGGCGACCGTGGATACCAGGCACCCCACCGACCTGGGGTTCATGCTGATGGCGAAAGCTTTCAAACCCGCCCTGGAGCTTCTGCTCAGGCGGTGAGCCGAACACCGTCTCGAATCAAAATTCAATTGCGCCCGTGCGATAATTTCAGGCTCTGCCGTAATCCGGAATCTTCAGGCTGGTCCCGCGTTCCAGGGCGGACTTGTGAGCGTAAAAGCCCGGCACCGTATAGGCCAGGGCCTCGTAAACATCCACCGCAGGCTGTCTGCCTTCCAGGATCGACATCACGAATTCGTGGGTTATGAACGTATGCGACCCGCCGTGCCCGCTGGGGTGCCGTAAGGGTTCGGGCAGAAGCTCATAGTGGTTCGGCTGATCGTAAGGCTCCATTTCTATCTTGCTTTCGGTGTATCTGTTCCTGATAACCTCGCCTTTTTCTCTTCGGGCGACAATGCCCGGTGCGCCTCCCGGACGGGGCATGTAGTAGGACATGTCCGTGCCCAGGAACTGCCCCCTTTCGGTGCCTCCCGAAGCCACCTTCCAGTACACCGCCACCCGCGCAGCATGGCCGTCCGAGGTCTTGAAAAAAGCGGTCTCGCTCCAGAAGGGGTTGTTGTACGCATTGGTGCGAAGTATCTCGTGATCGGTACCCCAGCCGGTCGCGGTTACCTCGACCAGCCGCTCCCCGGTTACCGGCACGATCATGCCGGTGCAGTGAGTGGGATACAGCATGGGAGGGAATCCGTAGCGCCAGGTGCGCCGGCCGTCCGGCTCGAAAAACAGCGGCTCCAGGCCGTCGTGGTGGTATTCGGCTTCCGAATAGATTATCTCCCCGAATTTTTCCACTTCGGCCCACTGCCGGCAGGTGATAATCTCCCGGCGGTAGAAGCTGGTTTCGGCCATCATGTAATTCATGCCGGTCTTTTTGACAGTCTCCAGCAGCCGGGCACACTCCTGCTCGTTCATTCCCGCGGGCACTGCGCTGATCACGTGCTTGCCCGCTTCCATGGCCGCGACAGCCATCTCCACATGCAGCGGCGCAGGGGTAAACACTCCCACTGCATCCACCTTTTTATCCGCGATCATTTTCCGGTAGTCCTTGTAGGCCGTATCGCAGCCGTAAACCTCTTTCAGGCGCTCTATCCGGTCTTCCCTCAGGTCGCACACCGCGGCGACCCGGCAGTGCGGATGCTCGTGCCACTGGAAGCTGGTGCCGAACCCGCCGCCGAT
>CAZSTM010000106.1:0-10079 GCA_964609635.1 uncultured Gemmatimonadales bacterium | reverse complement strand
CTGCCTTCGAGGGCTCCGTCATCCACCCACCAGCCGAAAAAGCTTCCCGGCTCGGTTCCGCCGCTCTCGACCGTGCCCCAGTGCTCTTGTTCGTGGCTGAGAATCAGATGATCCGATTCTCCCGTGAGGTAAAAAGTAAAATCGGTTATCTGCTGCGGCCCTGACCAGGTAGGCGGATCGGAAGCTGCGGCCGTGAACACGATTTCATCGAGGGCCAGGCCTGCCGGGCCGCGGCTGCAGACCACTGCGCTGCCGGAAGCCGGTGAGCCGGTGCCTGTACTCTCCCCGGCCTGGTAGATCACCCGGCCGTCGGTGTAGACCGTTATGATTTCACCCTTACGGGTCATTTTCATCTCGCGGATGTTGTGAACCTCCAGGCCCATACCCTGTCCGCTGTAAGGGGAGTAGAGCATGGTGCTGCCGCCGCCGGCGATTTTCAGGATGCCGTTGGAGGTGCCGCTGCTGCGGCGAAAAATGGCCAGCAGGGCGTTGTTGTTGTCGGCCATGATTCCGAATGCATAACTGCGGTAGTAAATCTCTCCACCGATATCATTGGAACTGCTCATCGGGTAGGCTTCAGGGTTGAAACCCAGGCGTACGGTGAGCGTAAAATCGCCGTCGGCCCGGGCCGTATCCAGCCTGGCGAAGTAGCTCAGCCAGTTCCCGCTACCGGCTACCGCCTGTTTCTGCCGGAAAACTCCGTCGGCCACTTCCCAGGTGCCGGAGTTATCCACTGTCCAGCCGGCGAAATCCCCGTCCGTGAAATTATCATTTATATCAAAGGCCCCGGCTGGTGAAACAGGGCCGAAAATGAGCAGAAGACAGGTTAAAAAACCGAACGATTTCAGCTGTCTGGCTAATTTCAAATCATCCTCCTGACTGAAGCGGCGGTCGACCCGGGTAAAGCCGACAAGACAATTATAAGATTCTGGAAATAAGAGTTTTCACCTTCCGGAAAGGAGAAGTAACCGGAAGAAGCAGGTTCACAATTTAATCGAGTGCCGGATTGAAAGCAACCTGCAAGTTTGACCGCTTTGATTGACAGAAGTCTCTCTATCGCCTATAATATGCTGAGTGCCCGGCGGCCGGATCATTTGACCGGACGAACCGGGCGGGCGGATCTTTCGAGTTGACAAAGAGGTTTCCATGAAAAAGTACCTGGTACTCTCCGGCATGGGACCGGACAAAAAAGGTATCGCCAAGTCGATCAGCCAGACTGTTTTCAACAGCGGCTGCAATATCGAGGACAGCCGGATGGTGAAACTGGGAGGCGAGTTTGCAATCCTGGTACTGGTCTCCGGGGATGCGAAGGCGGTGAAGGCTTTCAGCACTAAGCAAAAAGCCCTCGAATCCGATACCGGACTTACCCTGTCGATGCGCCGAACCGAGGCCCAGCTCTCCGAAAGCCTGGAAAAGGTACTCTCCTTTCGGATCCAGGTGGTGGGTATGGACCGCACGGGAATAGTTTTCCGGGTTACCAACCTGCTGGTGCGTCACGGCGTCAATATCGGCAGCCTGGAAACCGAGTCTCACCATGCGCCGGTTAGCGGAACACCGATCTTCCGCATGTCTTTGGTCGCCGAGGTGCCGGCCTCGGTCTCGGTCCGCAGCTTGCGTGAAGAGCTGGGAGAGTTGTGTGACGAGATGAACATGGATTATTCGCTGGAGGCGATTTAAGTGAAAGTCAAGCAAGCCGCCGGTTCCAGGCTATATCTTTCGGGAGTAAAAAGTTAAACCGTTCCGCAGCTCAAGTCGATATTAAAGTATCGGTCTCATGCCGTTATCCATATTGCAGAGACCCTTGCGCCGGAAGCAAAATCGGTACAATAAGTTAAAGATTTGACAGACCCCGGCCCGGGGTATTTTTTCTTTTCAAACGGAGATAATAAGAATGGCAGTTGTTGGAGAACTCGAAGGACTGGTAAGCAGTCACAAGATGCTCATCTCCCGCGGCTCGATTATCGAAGCCGCCAAGGTCAAGGAATTGATCGGGGGGTACCTGGCGAAGAAAGATCGGTACAACCGACTTTTCCGGAGTATCTCCGAAAAGCTTCATGAGTTTATTTATTGTGCCGAGACAAATTTCGAAAAATTCCAGGAAATTATCAATTTCAAGATGCTCACCCAGATGGAATATTTTTACCTGGAATATTTCGGCGAGCTGACTGATAACATCGAAGAATCCGCCAAAAAGAATATAGCGACCGAAAACTATTATTACGTCGGCTTGCTTCTCGGTTCCAGCCGAACTGCGGACAACAAGATCTTGTTGAAGGTTATCGATTATTTTCTGCAATACAAAATGTACCCTCAGCTCGAACGGATTTTCGACCGCCTGGAAGAAACCCGCCAGAGTGTACTGGCTTTCAGCGCCGAAGGGGATAAAGAGGTTCCAATAATGCTTATCCCCGACCCAAAGGTAGCCGAGGAAGCGGGCAGGAAGATTTTCGAGGCCTTTTCCGAGGAAACCGCAAAAATGGAAAGCCAGACCGAGGTGTTCACCTTCGCCCAGAACGCATATCTATTGGCTAATATCCTTAGCGCCCGCCTGCCGGAACAGGGTCTCATCTTGGACAGCAGTCTGGTCAGTTCCGCAATAATTTATTTCAAGGAAGTGGTCCGGCGGGCGGACATCGAGAATACAGGCGAAATGATCAGCTTTGTCGAGAATTTCAAAAAAAATCCCGCCGCCAGGCGTTTCGCCGAGGAAAACCCCGAGCTGTTTCGAAATTACCTGAACAGTCCCGATCTGAAAGAAATCCTGGACAACCTGGTGCGCAACCTGCTCGGCAAAACCCGATTCGATGAAGCCAATCTGCTTGCCGAAACCCTGAAAGGGATGATCTCTTTTACCGCTTTGTTCAAAGATCACCTTGGCTCGCTTAAAGAAAACGGCTTTTTTGTCGAGGCTATTGAAATGGCCGAGAAGCTGCAACTCACAGAAGCGTTGACCGAGGAGTTGAAGATCGAGGCTTTCCGCACGTTAATGACGGATTACGCCGGCAGCCAGGTTAAAGCTAACTTTACCCGACTGAGGAATTTCTGTAACAGGCACGAAATTAACTGCATTAAATTGCCTAAGTTGACCGAGGAGGTCTCGGAACAGCTGGTGAAGATAGAAAAGATAAACCCGGAAATAGAAAGCGATCTGAACCGGCTTTACACCCTGCTGGGCCTCGAAAGACAAAAACAGGAGACCTTCTTGTTCAACCCGCTCAAGCTGTTCGAGCCGGCACTGCTTTTTTTCGGCTGGATTTTTAATATCTTTATCCGGATTATCATGGCCATCGCTTCCCGTACCTCCCGACCGGCGCAAGAGAACAATAAAAAGAAGGCGAATGTCAAAGCTGAGAGCTGAACGGTTCGGGACGCGTGAAATCCGGCCGGTAATGCGCCTGCGCCTCCAACTTTTGTACCCACCCATTGGTGAATCCTGATTTTTCCAGCAACAGTTCCGCTTCCCGGTACTCTTCGGGGCTCACCGGACGACCGAGTTCCGGCAGTTCCCGCGCTCGAAAGGCCGGGTAATACTGCGCCATCAGGCTGAGGTGGATCCGATCTGAGAGTTCCCCGGCGATGAATTCAAGCACCCGGCGTGTGCCGGCCAGGCCTGAGGGCAGAACCAGGTGACGGATTATCAGCCCGCCGGCGGCTATCCCCTCTCCATCCAGTTCGAGCAGACCCACCTGGCGGTACATCTCGGCCACTGTCCGCCGGTTGACTGCCACATAATCCGGGGCCTCGCTTAAAAGTCGCGCCTGTTCGGCACTGCCGAATTTCATGTCCGGCAGGTAGATGTCCACCACAGATTCCAGCAGTTCCAGAGCCTGTCGGCTTTCATAGCCGCCGCTGTTGTATACTACCGGCAGCCTTAACCCCCGGTTCGCGGCAAGGTGCAGGGCTTTCAGGATCACCGGCAAGTGCGCGCCGGCGGTGACCAGGTTCAGGTTGTGGCAGCCGGTTTGCTGGAAATCGAGAAAAAGGCGGGCCAGAGCTTGGGCATCCCACTTCTCGATTCGTGGGTTGTCCTCGGGTCGGCTGATCTGGTGGTTCTGGCAAAAGATGCACCTGAGACCGCAGCCGCCGAAAAACACCGTGCCCGATCCCCGGTCGCCTGAGATCGGCGGCTCCTCGCCGAAGTGAGCCAGACCGGCGGCCACCGCTGCGGTATCCATCGACAGCGCCCCGCACAGACCTCGAGCTCCGGGCCGGGCACGGTCGGTGTTGCACTGACGCGGGCAAAGACGGCAGGAAGCGGCCAGCTGAGCAGCGCGCCCCGCTCTTACGGCCAGCTCCCCGCTGCGCCAGAGCTTAAGCCAGCGTGGCTTGCCGGGAATTGTGGGGCTTGAATCCGCGCAAGTCCTCGGCCGACTCATTTTCGGGATAAGCCTTTTATTTGGCAGGGATTTGATATTCATACAGCGGTGAAAATTTAAATCATCTGAGAATCACATCCGGATAATCTCTCCCGGGGATGCGGGATCGCGGGCTATGGCCTCTATCTCCAGCAGGACACCCAGGACAAGTTTACGTACAGCCACGGTTGCCCTGGCGGGCTTGTTCTCACCGAAAAACCCGGAGTAGGCCTCGTTCATGGCTGCGTAATCATCCATGTTTTGCAGGTACACGGTGGTTTTAACAACATCTTCCAGGCCCGCGCCGGCTTTTTTCAGCACCTCTTCGATGTTTCTCAGCACCTGTTCGGTCTGTGCGGCAACGCCCCCCTCGACTACTTTACCGGTTTCCTGGTCAAGGGCGATCTGACCGGAGACAAAGATGAATCCTCCGGCCTTGACCGCCTGGGAAAACGGCTTTACCGCCTTGGTCGGAGCGAGCTTGGCGGGTGATTGGCTGAATCCCCGGCGGTTGGAATCGCAGTTTGCCCCCAGGGTAAGCAGCAGGACCGGCAGGATCAGGATCACGGGACTTTTCATCAGCGAACCTCCTTTGCAATTTCAGGTTTGTTAAAAGAGTGCTGAAAAAATCCAAAGTCATGAGTATATGGCTGCCAAGGGTGGTTCGAATGACCCAATGTCGCGCTGAATCGTAAATCTTGGCTACGGTTGGTTTCCATGCCCTTGTCAGCTTTAAAAACAATAAATTGCATCCAGGGGATTTGTGAAAATATTTTTTCACAAGCCCTTAAAAGTCTTCCAGATAAATCCTTCTCCCGGAACGGGCGCTATCCACCGCGGCCACCACCGGCAGGAGACTTTTCAGACCCTCCTCGCCGTTGACTATGGGTTCCGAGCCCTCGCGCACCGCCCGGCGAAAATCCTCGAGCTCGAAGGCGAGACTGTTCACCTTCTCGAACGAGATCCAGTGATCGCTTTCATCCACGTGACCCATTCGATCCAGTCGCTCGATCCTGCCCTCATCCGGCCAGTGCATGTAGCGTAAAATCCCCTCGCTGCCGTGCCAGACACTGTAATAATCGTTGTGGATGTAGCTGTTGATCATCGTGGCGGTGACACCGGATTCGAACTCCATAATCATGGCTGTCAGGTCCGGGGCGCCCATATTGAGCAGCACGTTCTCGAAATGCGCCGAGACGCTTGCCACCTCGCCCAGGATGGTACGCATGGAATCAAGGGGGTGAATGCCCATCTGAATCAGCGGCAGGCCAGGGCAGGTGCCGGAGCTCCACTTCCAGTCGCCGGGCTTCATGGCGAAAGCGTTGCTTGCGCCCAGATGGCATTCAACGGCTACGGGCTGGCCGATCCTGCCGCCGGTGATCAGCTCGTGCAGCTTGGTGTAAGAGCCGAAAAAGCGGCTGTTGTGCCCTACGGCAAGCTTGACTCCGGCGCGCTCGCAAAGGGAGATCATTTCCCGGGCCTCTTCCAGGGCGTTGGTGATCGGCTTCTCCACAAAGACATGCTTGCCTCGGGAGGCGGCCTCATAGGCGTGCTCCAGATGATTGTGGTTGGGTGAGGCGATAAGTACCGCCTCGAGGTCCTCGCGCTCCACCATTTCCAGGTAAGTCTCGCACGCCGTACAGCCGAACTCCTCGGCAAAAGCCTGCCGGGAGGCGGGAGTACGGCAGTAGCAGGCCTTTAACTCTATACTGCCTCCCTCGATACCACCGGCAGCAAGCTTCCGGCCGAAATTAAGGCCCACCAGTCCTGCACGCAAAGGTTCCATTTTGTCTCCTTATAGCAAGGTCCCATGTTCGTTTGCTCCCCGGGTGTTTTCCGAAGGGACAAGTTTCCTTACTTGTTGAAGTTATACACACTCCAGCTCTTAGCTGTCCACTTGCTCTATTAGTATATTTAAGTATTGAAGGGCTTAAATAAACGACTCTTCAGTAACGAGAGTGGGGTTGCCTGAAACCAATTTTTCGACACGCCTCTCATCTGGTTGGAATAAAGAACAACTTTATCCTTTGCCCCTCTGTGTCTTGTTGCGCAAAAAACGCGCAAGTCTCCGGCTGCCCCTGTTTCTCTTCTGAAGTCTTTCTTGTTTTTTTGCAGGCAATCGTACAGAAAAACGAAGTCGTGGGATTCGCAATAACTTATGACAACGTGTACAATATACCCGATCACGAATCGGCCGGGCAAGAGGAAAAATCTCCTCGGCTGCAAGGTGGCGGGGATCTGGTTTAGCGGCATCCTGAACCCGGTAAGTTTTCAAGCCGGGAATGGAATGGAGGCTCCCGGCAGGATGTCGTCAATGTAGTTGATTATCGAACAAAAGGTGTTTAAATTAAAACCTACCGATTTTACAAGGCCTTAGCTTGATACCAGAGGAAAAAAACAGAGGAAAAAACAGATGAAAAAATTATCCGAATTTACAGTGGTGCCCAGGTTGCCGGAAAAGCTGGTAGTCTTGAGAGAGTTGGCCTGCAACCTGTACTGGGACTGGAACTATGATATTATAGACCTTTTCCGGCGAATGGACTCGGAGCTCTGGGAATCCACGCGCCATAATCCCGTGCTGATGCTGGGCACCATCAGTCAGGAAGCCTTGAACGCCCTGGCCTCAGATGATGGTTTCATGGCCCACCTGGAGCGGGTCAAGGACGCGGTGGACTCCTATTTGAAGGAGCCCAAGACCTGGTACCAGAAAGTCCACGGCGATTCCTCCGGGCTGAAAGTGGCCTATTTCAGTGCCGAATTCGGGATAACCGAATGCCTCCCGATATATTCCGGAGGTCTGGGCATCCTGGCCGGCGACCACCTGAAAAGCGCAAGCGATCTGGGAATCCCCCTGGTAGGAATGGGATTGATGTACCAGCACGGCTACTTCCGCCAGTACTTGAACATAGACGGTTACCAGCAGGAATCCTATATAGAAAACGACCCGTTCAAGATGCCCGTGCGTCTGGTGAAGGATCAGAATAACCAGCCTCTGACTGTTTCGGTAGAGCTCCCCGGCCGCGAGGTGTTCGCCCGCGTCTGGGAGGCCCGGGTGGGCCGGGTGCCGCTTTATTTGCTGGACACCAATATCGAGCAAAACAACCCCAACGACCGGGCGATCACCTACCAGCTCTACGGTGGGGATAAGGAAATGCGCATCCAGCAGGAGATCCTCATCGGAATCGGCGGGGTGCACGCGCTGGAAGCCCTGGGAATCGAGCCTACGGTTTTCCACATGAACGAGGGGCACGCCGCGTTTCTAGGATTGGAGCGCATCCGCCGGATCATGGAACGCGGCAAGCTCGCTTTCGACCAGGCGCGCATGGCGGTGCGCGGCGGCGGCGTGTTTACCACCCATACACCGGTGCCGGCCGGTATCGACATGTTCGAACCCTCTCTGGTGGAGCGTTATTTCGCCGGTTACATGGAGTATTTCAAACTGGACAAGAAAGGTTTCCTGGCCCTGGGACGACGCGACCCGGAAAACCAGCTCGAGCCGTTCAACATGGTTTACCTGGCTTTCCGGTTGTCTTCCTGCTACAACGGGGTCAGCCGGCTTCATGCCGAGGTCAGTCGAAACATGTGGCAGCAAGGCTGGCCGCAAGTGCCGCTGGATGAGATTCCCATCACTAACATCACCAATGGCGTGCATATCCATTCCTGGATCAGCCACGATATCAAAAACCTCTACGACAGTTACCTGGGTCACCGCTGGCGTGAAAATCCCACCGATGAGTCGGCCTGGAAAAAGGTCGAGCAGATACCTGATGAGGAACTCTGGCGCACGCACGAGCGGAGACGGGAACGCCTGGTAGTTTTTGCACGCCGCCGGCTCAGACGCCAGCTCACCGACCGCGGGGCATCACGCCAGGAAATAGACGAGGCCGAGGAGGTGCTGGAATCGCGGGTCTTGACTATCGGCTTCGCCCGGCGCTTCGCTACTTACAAGCGGGCCACCCTGCTGCTTAAAGACCCGGAGCGACTCAAAAAGCTTTTAAACAACAAGAACCGGCCGGTGCAATTCATCTTCGCCGGCAAGGCGCATCCGCGGGACGAGGAAGGTAAAGCCCTCATCCGCCAGATAGTCCATTTCTCGAACGACCCCGAGGTACGCCGCAGGATCGTGTTCCTCGAAAACTACGACATGATTATCTCGCGTTACCTGGTCGGAGGTGTGGATGTCTGGCTGAATACCCCGCGGCGCCCTATGGAAGCCAGCGGCACCAGTGGGATGAAAGTGGTGGGAAATGGAGGGCTCAATTTGAGTATCCTCGACGGCTGGTGGTGCGAGGCCTATGAAATGAACCAGGGAGCGGGCTGGGCTATCGGCATGGGCGAAGAATACAATGACCTGGCCCTGCAGGATGAAGTCGAAACCAACGCCCTGTTTAACATACTCGAAAATGAAGTGGTACCCGCCTTCTATAACCGCGGCGAGGATGGGCTCCCCAGACCCTGGATCGAAAAGATGAAAACCTCTATCGGCACGCTGACTCCCATGTTTAATACCCACCGGATGGTCCAGGAGTACATGGAAAATTTCTACCTGAAAGCCGACACGCACTCCCGTATAATGGCCGGGAACGGCTACCAGAGATCAGTGGAACTGGCGGCCTGGCGCGAAAAAGTCAAAACCGGATGGAAATCGCTCAGTATTAAAAAAGTCGAGGCCGATACCGCCAACGAATACACCGTGGGATCCGAGATGCTGGTTACCGCCTCGGTCCAACTGGGTTCGCTCGCGCCGGAGGACGTCTCGGTGGAAGTCTATTATGGGCCGATCGACGAGCGAAGGGAAATCATCGGGGCTTCCTCGGTAGTGATGAAACACACGGATACCGATAAAGATGGGTTGCATATCTACCAGGGTTCGGTAACCTGCGCCCACAGCGGACAGCACGGGTTTACCGTACGGGTGCTGCCCAGCCACCCGGATATGGTACATCCTTACGAATTGAGACTCATCCTCTGGCAATAGGAAAATCTCATTGTGTTGACCCAGGAAGACTTGAAGGTAAAATCGCTCGGAGAGCCCGAGTTCGACTCGGTGCTCAAACTTTCGGAAACCGTTGGCGACGGTCTGCCCGACTATGTTCCGGATGAAAGCCGCGTACCCTACAGGGTCATTGTCCGGCCCGGCTCCGAAGATGAAAACCAACCGGCTTTCGAGGAAGCCGGCGCCCGGGCCAGGATTTATTTCGATCCGACCAAGTGCTACGCGGCGATTGTCACCTGCGGCGGCCTTTGCCCGGGACTGAACAATGTCATACAATCGGTCTTTTCCGAGTTGTACTATCGCTATGGAGTCCGGAAGATACTGGGAGTGCGCTACGGGTTCCAGGGGTTCGACCCGGAGCGGGGCCGGGACCCGGTAGAGATGACCCCGGCTTTTGTCGAGCCCATCCACAATCAGGGCGGGAGCGTGCTGGGTAGTTCCAGGGGCCATGTCGCCCCGGAGGTGATTGTCGAGACCCTGGAACGCTGGAAGATCGATATGCTCTTTGTGATCGGCGGCGACGGCACTCTCAAGGGCGCTCACGAAATAGCCGAAGAAGCCCTCAGGCGCGGTCTTAAAATCTCGGTTGTCGGAATCCCCAAGACCATCGACAACGACATCCTTTACGTTTACAAGACTTTCGGCTTCGACACCGCGGTCCAGCAGGCCTGCGAGGTGCTGCACTGCGCCCACAGCGAGGCCCGCGGCGCTCCCAACGGCATCGGGGT
>CAZSTM010000105.1:0-10130 GCA_964609635.1 uncultured Gemmatimonadales bacterium | reverse complement strand
ATTACCTTGCCCATCATAATCAAATAATTTTTCCTCTCTTTCTGCCGCCTCCTAGTTTTCTTCCATCGTAAGATCCTGGCAAGCATTAACATCTTCACCCATCAAGGAGTCATCTGTAAGACGCTCTCATTGTTCATCCGTGAAATCGCCTGGATTATCAGGTTTGTCCACTTAGTACCTCCTTGGTTTGGAAGTGAAAACCTGATTCTAACTAAAATAATACTATATATAGATTATATCCTCTGTCAAGCGGCTTTTCCACTAAATTTTATAGACCTACACTGCTCTCGACCAGGCGAACCAGGGTCAAAAAATCTCATTGAATCTTATACCGGGAAATTCCGAAAAATTTTTACCTGTCAGGTCGATTTGTAAAAACATTTTCGGTTAATATTGAAAGTCACGATCATGCCCCTCCTGTTATCCTGTACAAAAAGCAGCGTAATTCAATTCTGTCTTGCCATCGGGATCGATCGGATGAAGAATAATCGCCGAGCAAAGTTTTATCAGGGCAGACCTTGCTTAATGCCTTGGTATGGAGCATTTATTAATAGAATCCTGAAGGTGTCTTAAAAGTGATTTATTTTCGCAGGTCGAAGTATCTTATTTCATTCCATCGGAGGCGGGGCGTGAAAGCAAAACGAGCCGGACAGCCCTGGCCGGTTGTGCTGGATCGAGTGGTTGACGTAATGCGCCATTTCCATTGTGCGGAACCGCGGGAACTGGAGTACCTATTGGGATTGCCGGCCGATACGCTGGCAGCTTTATTCCGTAATCGGAGCGGTCGGTTACCGCCGGAGGTAGTCAAAGCCATGGAGGTTGCAGGGGTGCGGCAGGACTTTTTAAGGCGGAGGACCGGTTCGATGTTGTGCGACTCGATCGATTCAGGACGGCTGGAAGTGATGAAACGCCAGGCGGCGATCCTCTTACGGTTGATCTGTAGAGCCCGGAGCATATTGTCGCAAACCGAGGGGCAGGCCGTAACACCGATGCGCGTGGCGGAAGGGAAAACCAACCCGGTCGCCATCGAGGAGGAGTTGATCAATCTTTTAATCGAGGTTCTGAAAGACAAGGACAGCCGCGACAGCCTGATCAAGTTTATCCGCGCCGATATCGCAAATCGGAAACCGGCCGTGAATTAGCTCCGGAAAGTTCCCCCGGCAAAAAGAACGGGTGCCGCCCGGTGAGACTCAGGCCGGTTTATCCGATAGGTGCTGAGTTTGATTTGCCGGCGGTTATTTACCTTTGGTATTCTTGCGCAGCCAGTCGAGCAAGCGCTTTCGTCCGACCTTGCTGCTCAGGTATTCCGGGAGTTTAGCCAGTAATTCAGGGTCGTCCACCTTGATTTCGGTATCTCCGACGGCGATGACTCCCTTCTTGAGTTTCAGCCTTTGCGCATCCTTACCGGAGTCTTTATCGCCCGGTTCAGAAGATTCCTGCAGGAAGTCTCGCAAAATACCTCCAACATCATCCACCCGCCCACCGTCGTAAAAGCCTACCACCTCACGGCAGTAGCGGCCGGCCACCTCCGGCGGCACCTCGAAAGCCCGGGAGGAACGGCTCCATCGTTCCAGCACCTTGCGGTTGCGCTCGTATCTCAGACGTTCGCTTTCTGTGAGCCCTTCCGGCGCCGAGGGAACAGTGATACAAACCAGTGAACTCTCATACTCGGCCCCTTTGCCGGAGCGCGAATGTTCGCGCAGGCTCGGTTCCAGATGCTCGCAGATCACCGACTCCAGCGCGCGGTGTACTGTCCGGAAGCTGTAAAGCCGCTCGGAGGATTTTTCCACCTGAACAGATGACCCCGCACGCTTTTCGGCTGTGGTACCGGAAGTCAGGAACAGCGAATCCGGCTCCACCTGAAGTATCTCGGCCAGGCGTATCCGCTGCGCGTGATCTCGCAGTTGGCCGCGCACCAGTGTGCCCGCACTGCTGATCGGGATCCGTAGAAGTTCGGCTAATTTCTTCTGGCTGAGGCCGCGTTCGGCGAGCAGTTGATGAACCCGGTGCTCGTTCCATCTTCCCCGGAAAATACGTTTTTCCCTGGGAAGACGCTCGATGCCGTAAGGGGGGCCATGCTTCTCGGGAGGGTCCCCTTCTCCAAGCAGCAGCCAGTTGAGGTCGATTCTCCATACCCGGCCCGCCGCCAGGGCCAGCGCCGGGGAAACACTATTTTTCTTACCCTTGCGAAGAACTCCTTCGTGTACGCCCAGTATCTGGGCCAGGTGAACCTCGTCCAGTTCATAGCCGGCGGCCAGGTAGCGCTCTTTCATCAGAGATAAAAGAGATACAAAACGTTGTTCGAGCTCCATGCCTTTTGCCGGTTTAGTCCGGGTAACTTCTGTTTGGGCAGGCATCGGCTTAACTCGTGGAGAAAGTTGATCGGTCAGGAGAAAATAAATCTAAATTAAATTACTTGACAAATGGTTCTAAATATATTAATATTAAGTACAGAATACCCTTTTTTAATTGATTCCCATTAACATTACGTACTTTATATTAGGTATATTTTCTCGAGCGTAAGAGCCGTGAGACGGTTAAATCTAAAAAAATAGCGTACGATATGTGATATAAATAAGTAAAAAGAGCCTTATTAAGAACTTTATAACAATTTTACCGCAAAGTCAAGTCTTTGCCAATATTTTTTACATTCAGTAATACTTTGATAAAAGGATGTTTCTTTGCCGATGGATGATTTTCGCTAAATTTCAACCAGGGGGGAATCATGACTTCCACAGGAAAACAGCAGTGGAAATGGGTCACTATCGCGGAGGCGGTCGAGTGCATGCCGATCACAGTCTCCCCATCGACCATCCGGCGCTGGATCGAGGAGGGCAAGTACGGAATTGTGGGGGGAAAGTTTGCCGGCCGGCTGGTGGTACGCCTGGACTCTCTGCCCCAGATAGAACTGGAGGCCCTGGGGGATGAGTTCCGGGAGCCGCCGAGGCGAAATTAAATCAGCAGGCCGCCGGTTGTTGAGCTGCTTGCAGCAGAAATAACTACAGGTTGGCAAGCTTGCCGAAACGGTAGTCCAGGCCGCGGGTTTCGAGCATTCGCACCAGCAGGCTCAGCGGCAGGCCCATCACGTTGAAATAGCAGCCGGTAACGCTTTCGACCAGGGTGGCGCCGTAGCCCTGGATCCCGTAGGCGCCGGCCTTGTCCATGGGTTCCCCGGTTCCCACATAGGCCTCGATGTGCTTGCTGTCCAGGGTACGGAAGCGCACCCGGGTTACCTCGTAAGCGCTCTGCACCGGTTGATCATCCGGCCCTGCCAGGGCGATACCGGTGAATACCTCGTGCTCGGAGCCGGCCAGGCGGCCGACCATGCGACAGGCGTCCTCGAAGTCGGCGGGTTTGCCCAGGATCTCGCCCCGGTGATAGACTATGGTATCGGCCCCCAGGACTGTGGCGCCCGGTTCCCGGGCGCAGACCGAAAGGGCCTTGCGCTCGGCCAGGGTCTTGACATGCGGCCCGGGCTGCGAGGGCACATCGGTTGTTTCATCCGCTTGCGGGGGGACAACCTGGTGCTCGATCCCCACCAGGCGCAGCAATTGGGTGCGCCTCGGCGAGGTGCTGGCCAGGATGAAACGGATCGGGTTGGAATTTTTATCTTTTTTCATTCAAGCTATCCAAAAATTGATAATTGGAGGCGGCCCGTAACATCATGGATGTCCCTACAATTATAAATATTGTGCTATCCGTGATCCTAGCCTACGGCTTGTCTATGATCAGGGTCACCGGCCCGTCATTGACCAGCTCCACCTGCATCATGGCGCCGAACCGCCCGGTGGCCACCGGGACCCCGGCCTGGCGCAGCAGGGCCAGGAACCTGTCGAAGAGCTTCTCGCAAACCCCCGGGTCCCCGGCCCCGATAAAAGAGGGCCTGCGGCCCTTGCGGCAGTCCCCGTACAGGGTGAACTGGCTGATCGCCAGGATGCCGCCTTCGACCTCATCCAGCGACCGGTTCATTTTGCCCTGGTCGTCCTGAAAAATCCTGAGGCCCACGCAGCGGTTGACCATCCAGGCCAGGTCCTGTTCGCTTTCATCGCCTTTCAGGGCAGCCAGCAGCAGAAGGCCCCGGCCGATACTGCCGGTCACCTCGCCGTCTATAGTCACCGAAGCCCGGCTGACCCGCTGGACTACAACCCTCATCTTGCCTCTCCCCGGTCGGATTGTGTATTTTATATGAAAATGAAAGGGGTAAAGGCACAAAGGCACAGAGGCACAAAGTGAAAAACAAAAAAATCTTTCTTGGTGACCTGGTGTCTTTGTGGTAGAATATTCCAGAAACAATTATTTTCAGGCTCAGGGGCTAAATTTGTAAGCCTGTGTGTCGCATGTCAACAAACTTGGAATCCTATGGGCACGGACACATTCCCTCTCGTGGCGCGTTCGCTAACGAGCCCCGCCCTGTGCCCCTACAGGCTCACAAAAATCAACAAACTTGGAATCCTATGGGCACTATGAAATACAAATTATTCGAGCATACCGCAGATGTGGGCCTGCACGTTTTCGGAGGGGGCCTGCCGGAGCTTTTCGCCAATGCCGCCCAGGCGCTGATGTCGCTGCATACGGATCCTGAAAAAATACGTCCGGTCGAACAAACCCGGATCAGCCTGGAGGCGGAAAGCTCCGAGGCGCTCTTGCGGGCCTGGATGGCCGAGCTGCTGTACCTCTACCATGCGGATAAAAAGCTCACCGCCCGGGTGAGTTTCACCACCCTGACCGAGAATAAATTAGAGGCCATTGTCCGGGGGGAGACTCTGGATATGTCCCGTCACGAGATAACAGGAGAGGTGAAAGCGGTTACCTGGCACCGGCTCAAGATCGAGCGCACCGGGAAAGAAGGACGGCTCAAGGCCACCCTGGTGCTGGATGTGTAATCATGGTTGGAAGTCCTTTATGCGATGTTACAAAAGTTCTCTGCGCTTCCTACAAGACAGAATGTCGTGCCCAGGCCCCTTATCCCTCACTTTTCACGAACTCTTCAATCGCCTCCGGCACAGAGCCTGTTCTATCCAGCAGCTCTTTGAGCGGCAGGGGCTCGGGACTGGCATAGGTGGCCGCCACCAGAATGTGAGTTCCGGGTTGGAGCTCGGCTGTGATTGACGCCTGTAGCGCGCGAGGGTAAAAGCTGTTGAGGTTTTCCCGTCCGCGGAAACCCGAAAGCTCTCTTCCCCGGCCGAAGCCCCGAACCGAGCGGATGAAAACCGCCCGCCCGCTTCCGGGCGCACTGCCCAGAACCCAGGTGTCGCCCTGAATGGTTTCCAGGGTCTCTCCCAGCCCCAGGCCCAGGGCGTAGGTGGATTCGACCGCGGTCAGCGGCTCCTCCCCGCCGAAATCTATTAGGTGCGCCCGCCACTGGAACTCATCATCCAGAAAAGCCGTGCTCTTAACTTTTACCTCGATTTCTCCCACCTCGGTGCTCCATTGCCAGACTAATTGCCGGTCCAAGACTATCCTGCCGGTAAAGGGAGTATCCCGCCTGCCGTAGGCACCGGAGGCGCTTTCAAACGAAAGGGAGCAATCCGGGGCCACCAGGTTATCCACCATCTCCACGTTGAACGGAAAGTGCGAGGAGTAGGAGAAGTTGTAGTACTTGTTAGGGTGTTGCTTGGTGCAATTCGACTGCAGCACCTGCACCTGGCCGGTCCTGCGGGTTCCGTGGATCAGGATGCCCGGCGCGGCGACAACCTTGCGGAAATTCTCTTTTTCCACGGGCAGCGCTTCCTCCCCGGCGCTCCAGAAGGGGTCCTCGGGGGGAAAGCTCATGGCATAGAAAGCCTGCATGCCCCAGTAGGGATGGCCGTTATTGATATAGCTTTCACAGATTGCGCGGCTCGAATGCTCGGTGAGGCTCTCCCGCAGCTTTTCATTGTCCGGGTCCCAGGCCCCGGCCTCCCAGAGGAACCGCAGGTTCAGGTTGCAGATTCTACGCAAGAGCCCGGTCGAATAAGGCCAGAGGCCCATGCGGTAGGCCAGCACCAGGGGTGTCAGGGTGGCCCAGCGGTAGATCAGCGACCTGCCGAACAAGACATGGCTGCCGTTGCCGCCGAAAAGGCAGGGCACGGTTTCGAAGAAAGCTTTGAGCCGGGGGCGGAATTTTTCCCGTAATTCAGGAAAGCGCTCCCCCACCATGGCATCCCAGTAGAGGTTGTGCGAGGCGAAGACCCAGAAGTTGTAGTAATCGTACTCCCGGCCTTCGAGAGAATCGTGGTACCAGCCGTCCCCCCGGTACATGGAATCGATGGATTCGAGGTCGGCGCGAAAGAACGCGGGGTCGCCGCTGAACTCGGGCCAGCGCTCGGAAAGGGCCATCCGGGCGGCGTGGTTCACCGCGGTGAAAAGCGCCCAGTTGTTCCTACGCACCTGCTGGACAGTGCAGCTTGCCAGCCAGTTCTGGAGGTTGCTCCTCTGCCGGGAGGTGAAACGATCCATCAGCCTGTCCGCAGTGAGCCAGAGGCTCCAGGCCACGATAGAGGACTCGACCTGGCGCTGGTTCCATTGGTCCTCGGGCGGGTAGAGCCAGAAATCCTCGCTCTTTGGGTCGGTGGCGTGAACCAGGGCGGAGATGAAAATCTCCTCCAGGTCGAAAGCGCGCCCGTTGACCGCGATCTTCTTATCCGGTTGGGGCGAGGCTATTCTGGCCGCGATTGCCGGCAGGATTCTGGTCACCGAGTCGCAGGTCTTTCCCTGCGCGGTGATAAAATTATCGAGCATGGTACCGTTGCGGTAATCGCAGACCGCAAAAGTGTCCGAGGTTCGCAGGGCGTTTACGATGAAGCCTGAGGTGATGGTGCGGAAAATCTCATCCCATTCGTCATAAGAGTAGCCCGACTGCCTGAAATCCCGGCCCGGGGCGAGGGTTTTTTCAGGCTGGGGAGCACAGGCGCTCAGGCCGAGTGCCGGGGCAGCGGCGGCTGCGGAGGCGACCTTTAGAAAAGAACGGCGGCTAAGACCGTGAGAGTCATAAAGGCTTGATTTATGAGTCATTTTCTCTCCCTGGTTTTACCGGCATCTGAGGTCTTAATAAAGAATACGGCCGAACCAAACCGTGCAATTTCAATAATAAGTAGACAACTGCAGCTGTTTTTTCAAGGAATTTGACTGCCGGTATGTCGAGGGCCCGGTGCCGGCGTTATTTTTAAGTAACCGGAAGCCTGCTTTCGGTGTAGAAAACATAGCGACCACCGCGCCGGCGTTTAAAATACTTGACAGAACCCGGCCTGAAGGTTTTAATAAGAAGATTTTTTTCGCGGAGAGCTTCTCTCGAGATAAGCGTACCTTTGCCTGAAAGGCTTCAATTCGGCCGACATGAAAATAATCGAGACTTCAATCCGAAGACCGGTTACCGTGACCATGTTGATGGTCAGCCTGGTTCTGTTCGGGTCGGTAGCCTACCGGAGCCTGCCGATCAACCTGCTGCCTGATCTTTCCTATCCCACCCTGACCATACGAACCACTTATGAGGGCGCCGCCCCGGCGGAGATGGAAACCCTGGTGTCCCGTCCGATAGAAGAAGCGGTGAGCGTGGTCAATAATGTTATCCGGGTATCCAGTCGCTCACGCTCGGGGACCAGCGAGGTTACCGTGGAGTTCGAGTGGGGCACCCAGATGGATTTCGCCTCTCTGGACGTGCGGGAGAAACTCGACCGGGTGCGCCTGCCCCAGGATGTGGACAAGCCGATCCTCTTACGTTACGATCCCTCGCTGGAGCCGATCATGCGCCTGGGGCTCACCGGAGACCGCGACCTGATCACCCTGCGTACCCTGGCCGAGGAGCGTCTCAAGCCGAAACTGGAGACCATCGACGGGGTGGCCTCGCTCGAGGTCTCCGGCGGCCTGGAGGAAGAGATCCACGTGGCCCTGAGCGAGAGGCAGCTATCCGCCCTGGGGCTGACAATCGAGCAGGTTGCCAGGCGGGTGGAGGCGGAGAATATCAATCTCACCGGAGGCACTCTCACCGAGGGCGAGGCTGAGTACCTGGTACGCACCATAAACCAGTACCAGACTCCCGAGCAGATCGCCGACATCATTATCGTCCGCCGCGAGGGGGCGCTGATCCGTCTCTCCGATGTGGCCGAGGTAAGCCGCAGCGCCAAGGACCGCAGGATAATCACGGAGGTGGACGGCAAGGAGAACATCGAGCTGGCGGTTTACAAGGAAGCCGATGCCAACACCGTGCTGGTGGCCCGCAGGGTCAAGGATCGCCTGGAAGAGCTGCGCAGCGAGTACTCCCCGGCAGGAATCCGCCTGGAGCTGATTACCGACCAGTCTCGATTTATCACCCAGTCGATATGGGAGGTGCTGAAAACCGCGCTTATCGGCGGACTGCTCGCAATTGTGGTGCTCTACCTGTTCCTGCAGCGCTTGTCGGTCACCGTGATTATTTCCCTGGCTATCCCGATCTGTGTGGTCTCCACTTTCTTTTTCATGTTTATCTCCGGGGTCTCGCTCAATATCATGTCCCTGGGAGGTCTGGCCCTGGGAGTGGGCATGCTGGTGGACAATTCCATTGTAGTGCTGGAATCGGTGGATCGTTTCAGAGCCGATGGTCTGTCCCCTCCGGAGGCAGCCCGGCGCGGTGCCTCGCTGGTGGGCAAAGCTGTAACCGCCTCGACCCTGACCACCATCTGCGTGTTTCTGCCGATCATCTTTGTCACCGGGATCGCCGGCCAGCTTTTCACCGACCAGTCGCTGACAGTCGCTTACAGCCTGCTGGCCTCCCTGCTGGTCGCTCTCACCCTGATCCCCATGATGAGCTCCGGTTTCAAAGGCGGAGCTCAATTCGGACGAGAGGGGCTTACCGGCCGGCCGGCCACCGAGACTCACCCGCTGGCGCTCTCATCCGGCCAGTGGCGGCAGCGTAAAGGCCCTGCCTGGCTTTACCTGCCCTATGACGGCTTTGTTTTTATCCTGAGAATATTGTTTTTCCACCTGCCCCTGGCCTTACTTTCAGTAATAAAGTTCGCAAGCCTGTCCGTGGGCTGGTTCCTGGGCCTGCTTATAAATCCGCTACTGAGGTTTCATCGGTTTATCTACGGCAGGATCGAGACGGCTTACGGCAATCTGCTGGCCTGGGTGCTGAAACACCGCCTGCTGACAGTCCTCGCCGCGGCGGCGGTGCTCGGCTCCTCGCTCCTGCTCTATCCGGGTCTGGGACGGGAGCTGATCCCGGAAATGAGCCAGGGAGAAATCCTGGTAGGGCTGAAGATGCCGGTGGGGACCCCGGTCGAGCGCACCCGCGAGGTGCTGGGGGTCATGCACAAGCTGGCGGCCGAGGAACCGGAGGTGAGACTGGTTTACGCCATGGCCGGGATGAGCAGCATCTCCGGAGGCAGCCTCACCGAGGAGCGGGAGGATATCGGCCAGATGACTGTCCTGCTCGAGGGCGCACCCACCCGGGAGCAGGAGGATCAATTTATCGACAGGCTGCGCGCCAAATTCGAGCTTATCCCGGGGATCTCGGTCAAGTTCGCCCGGCCGGTGCTCTACAGTTTCAAAGCCCCGGTGGAGCTGGTGATCAAAGGCTACAACCTCAGTGCGCTCGCGAGCCTGAGCCGGGAGATAGTCGATAGGCTGAACGAAGTCGAGGGCCTGACCGACATCAAGAGCTCGTGGGAGGGGGGTAATCCCGAAATCCAGCTTATTTTCAGGCGTGACCGCCTGGCGGCCATGAACCTGGGCCTGGGCCAGATCGCCCAGGTGGTTCGCGGCAAGGTGCTGGGCGAGGTATCCACCGAGCTTCATCGTGAAGGACGCCAGGTGGATATCCGGGTAAGGCTGGAGGAAACCGATCGCAGCCGGCTGGATGATATCCGCAACCTTACCGTGGCCCACGTGGAGGGAAAGCCCATTCCCCTGACCGCTGTCGCCGACCTGGTGGTGGAGCAGGGACCGAGCGAGATCCGCCGGATCGACCAGGAACGGGTAGTGGTGATCTCGGCGGGCCTTTCAGGCGCGGACCTGGGTACGGTTACCGGGCGAATCAGCCAGGCGCTGGCCGACCTGAACGTGCCCTCGGGGATTTACGTGGCTTTCGCCGGCCAGGGGCTCGAGATGAGCCGCTCGATGAAAAGCATGCTGTTCGCCATCGCCCTGGCCGTTTTCCTGGTTTACCTGGTGATGGC
>CAZSTM010000104.1:0-10187 GCA_964609635.1 uncultured Gemmatimonadales bacterium | reverse complement strand
GTAGCACAGGCTCTTCAGCGCAAAAACGGTCGCTTTGTCTTTGACAGCGGCACCCTGGTTGTCGGCCCGGGCTGCTACCGGCCCCTGAGCCACCTGGTGCAGCCCACCGAACCTTTTACCCGCGCCGCTCTCAAGGGATTCTCCGAACCGCTGCCGCTTTATTCGCTCGCAGCCAGACGGGCCAGCGAGAGTATCAAGGATTTTATCGCACGTCTGCGCCAGTTGCCGCTGGTTACGGCCGAGGGCAAGCCGGTGGACAGGCTTTCCCGCATGGGCCGCGACAGTTTCCTGCGCTCCTGCCTGAAAACCCTGGAAGCCGTGGACAGCAGCAGTGCCACCCGTACAGCCATGCTGGCCTTTCACGGTCCAGGGGGAATGGGGAAAACCCGCAGGATGGCGGAGTTAATGGCCTGGTGCGTCTCTCATGGCTGGCCGGTGCTTTTCGGCGAGTGTTTCAGTTGGTACCAGGAAGCCCGGCCGCGCGCAGGCGCTGAAAAATCCGGCGACAGCTCGGCTGCACTTCCCTACCATCCGTTCATTCGCCTCCTGCTCGAACAGGTATTCGGTATCACCCCTCAGGATGACCGCGCAGGTGTGCTGAAAAAAATAAGCCGTGAGCTCTCCTGTTTGCCCGACGGTCTGGGGGCGGCGGGGCAGACTCCGATAATCGCCTCCTTTCTGGGAGTGACAGACTACCGGGAGTTCCCGGGAGCATTAAGCCCCGAGGCCCGGCGGAACATCTTTTTCGAGCGGACGGCCGATCTCATTGAACATCTGATCCGCCGCTTGGGCAAGGGACTGCTGCTGTGCATGGATGACCTCCAGTGGGCGGACAGAGGAACTTTGAAGCTGCTGAGATTCCTGCAGCGCCGGGTGAAGAACGGTCTGGTAATCTGTGTTAATGCGCGCAATCTAGAGCAACTGGAAGTCTTGTCCGGACAATTGTCCCGGGGAGACGAAAAAGCGCAGCACATCTTCCAGGTGGGTCCTCTGGGAGAAGAGGGGGTTGAACTCCTGACCAGGATCGTGCTGGGATTGGACCTCAGGGCCGAACTGCCGGATTCGCTGGTGAAGCGGGTTAAAGGGCAGTTGGAGAACAATCCTTTTTTTATTATCGAGTTCTGCAATAACCTGCTGGAGAAAGAAATCGCCTATGTCCGCGACGGCCGTCTGGTGCGGCTGGATGAACAGGCTGCAGACAGCCTCGGAGTACCCAACCGCATCCAGTCGGTCATTGAATCCCGGGTAGAGTCTCTGCCCAGGCGGGATTTCGACCTGGTGCGTTACGGCTCGGTGCTGGGTAACCTGCTGCGATGCAAGCATGTCGCCGAAATTGCCGACCGGCTGGAAAAGGAGGGTTCGCACTCGCTGGAAAAGGTCCGCGAAGCCCTGCACCGGCTTGCCGGGCTGCAAATCCTGCGGATCGAGCAGGACCGGGGAAATGAGTCGGTGTATTCGTTTTCGCGAGCCTTGATTGCCGAGAGCCTTTACCAGGGACTGCCTCCTTCGCTGCGCAAAAGGCTCCATGCGGCGGCGGCGGAAATTTTCGAGCGTTCCACCGAACTGAGTCCGCTCGAGCGCGATCTCTCTGCGGCAATGCATTACCATCTGGCTGAGCTTCCGACTCCTGCCTCCGGTTTCTTCCTTTCCGCAGCCGGCAGGGCTGTCGAGCTGTTTGAAAACGAAAAGTCTATTGAGCTGGTGGATAAATTGGAAAAACTCTGCGCCGACCATCGGATAGAATCCTCTAAGAAACTGATGCTTGAGGCCCATCTGTTGCGAGGCGAGGCGGCCCTGGGCATGGGCGGCTATGCTCGGGCGCTGGAAGACAGCGCACGGGCCCGCTCGTTTGCCGCACACCTGAAACTGCCCGGGCAGGGTATCCGGGCTGGACTGCTGGCCGGGAGAACCTACCTCACCCGGGCGCAAAAGCAGGATTTCTCTCTGGCGCTGGCCGAGTTTCGCCGGGTCGAAAAACGGGCTTTGTCAGCCGGACAAGAGTCTTCGCAGTTCGAGGCTCGGGACGGCCAGGTCCGGGTGCTGCTGGAGATGGGACGAACCACACGGGCACTGACCAGGGCCGAGAGCGCCGTGAAGTCTTTCGAAAAAAAGCTTTCCGGACCACCCGGCGAGCAGGAAGTTCTTCTGATGGCGGGGCTGCTGCGGACCCAGGGCAGCGCTCTGCATCGGGTCGGAAAAAACCGGAAAGCGATCTCGGTTTACGACCGGGCGCTGGAGCTTGTCGACACCCTGAAAGGCGATACCGGTAAGCCGCTTGAGGCGAGACTGTTGAACAGCAAGGCCCTGGCCCTGGCCGCCTCCTTCCGGCTTGAACGGGCCCTGGCTGTCTATTCCCGGGCCAAGTCCACGGCCCGCCGGGTGGGCGATGTCAGCCTGCAGCTGTTAATCCTCAACAATATGGCCGTGGCCCTGAACGACTCCGGGCGCAACGCCGAGGCCCTGGACCTGTTGCTCAGCCAATACGAAAGCCTGCGGGAGTTGGCGGGTGAGAACCGTACCCTTGCCGCCTATGAGTTCAATATCGGAGAGTCTTACCATTTCATGGAGAAATTCGACAGGGCCGAGTCCCACTACCGGAAAGCCCTGGAAATAGCCCGCTTGATCGGCAGCCGTCAGTTCGCGGTCAATATCATCTATAACCTGGGTGAATCAATCCGCGACCAGGGCCGTACCGATGAGGCCCGTAACCTGCTGGCCGAGGGTTTGCGGATTGCCCGGCGCTCGGAGTATTTTCAGCAGGAAATGGACCTGGAGAACATCCTGGGGGAAATGGATCGCGAGCAGGGCCGCCTGCCCCAGGCCATGCGCCGCCATCGACGTTGTGTGAAAATCGCCGAGGGACTCGGCGATAATTTCGGCCGCTCCTGGAGTTTGAGAAATCTGGCCGTGGATTACCTGATGCTGCCGAATGCTAAGGCCCGGCGGCTCGACGAAGCCCGCAGGATGATTTTCCGTGCTCTGGAGTTTGCCCGCAAGAGCATGCAGCCCGAAAATATCATGGAAACCCTGAGCCGGATCCTAGAGTTCCGCTCGCTTCTAGGTCTCGAACCCTGGCGATGGCGGACTCTGTGGACTGAACTGAAACAGATGGCCGAGCAACAAAAAAGCGAAAAATATCTGAATTTCTGCGGCCGCTTCCAGGCCGCGTCAACTAATGCAAAAGGAAAGATTGTCTCATGATCAGGAGAAAAACCAGCACCGCGAAAGCCGCCCAAGGATCCGCAACCGACCGGATGATAGAAGAGATATTCGGCTATGCCCGGCCCTCCTGGGCCGAGAGCTACCGCAGCGGCGGCCTGGACCGGCTCGACCCCTCCGAATTCGACCGTATGCTGATCTACCTGGGCAATGTCTACTACAACACCCGCCTGTTTGTCCCGGCGCGGAAAGAGAAGTACGGGATTACAGAGCGGGGGGGAGATGCCATCCTGGGTTACCTGAATGATCCGCAAAGCGAGGGGAGTTATTTCTTCTTTGCCGATGTCAGCGGATTCACCGCGCTGCTTACCTTTCTTACCGATCGTTTCGGCAAAGAAGAAGCCGGGGATATCATGAACCTGAGCATTCTCAACCGCTTCTGTCTGAACAAGATGGGTATCATTCTGGACCATTTCTGCAAAGAGTGCGATACCGAAGACCGGGGCCTTACCGCCCTGAAAGTGATGCTCTCCATCCGGGCGGTCATGCCGCTGATTACCCGCCAGGTGCGCAAGGAACTGCGAGAGAAACTGGCCGGCAAACCCCATCAGAAGGAAATAAAGGTTTTTCTCGACAAGCTGGTGGTAAAAGCCAGCGGCGGGTTGATATTCGACCGTGAAGCGAACAGCCGCTTTTACGGCGACCGGATACGCACCCGGATAACCTGGGGCAATACCGGCAAGCTGGTGGCCCGGGCGGAAAAGATCGGCGGAAGCGACGATCGGGTGGTGGAGGAAGTCCGTGAAATAAAGGGCATCGGGATCGATGAACACTGCAACGGCAAAATGATGGAGCTGGTCGGCGAAAAATGGCAGGGCCTGGTGAAAGAGGACCTGGCCGTTTCCGGCGACCGGTACGGGCTCCGCAAAGTGGTGATCCGGGAATCGGGGATGAAGAAGCTGATGCCTTTTGTCGAGGATTTGTGCGCCGGAACACAGATCCGCAGTGATTTCACGGATATTATCAAGCCCCGGATCGCCGGGCTGGATCTGAAGGGAAAACAGGAAGAGCTCGCCGAGCTGACCGCCCGGATGCAGAATATCGAGCGCTACCTGGGAAACAGGCAGTTGCTGCTGCACATCGCGCGCAACCTGGGCCCAAAGGGCAACAAGAATGTCCTGCTCGATGAAAGCTGCAGCGCGGTGCGCGACAGCGGCATTTTGTTCTGCAACTTCGTGGTGGCCGACCCGCGAATGCTTGATGAGCTGGCCGATCAGGTGCACCAGGTCATGTCTAACTATGGAATCCATTACAAATATAACATTTTCCCCAAAGGGGATTTCAATCTGATGGGAGTCCTGGGCACGCTGTTTTCGGAAAAGCGGGACATGGATCGTTTTTATGCCGAGATTCTCTGGAACACCTGGCGGGACCTGAAACGCTCGGTGGAGACCGGTTTCGGCGATCAGGTACAGATAAGAGGCGGTATGAGTGTCGGCAAGGCGCTGCACGGACCCGCAGGTGACAATATTATCAATAACGAGGAGACAATCATCGGGCCGGACTGCAACCTGGCCGCCCGCCTGGTGAACGAAGCCATGGAGATGGACATTAAAGGAGGGTTCATCTACCCGTCGGGTACGCTGTTCACCATAGATTCCCAACGCCGGAAAGTGGAGCACCTGGTACATCCGGAGCCTCCGGTGCTCCAGGCCGACCTCAAGGGTTTCCGCAAGCCGGTGGATATTTACAAGCTCACCGAGCGCCACGAGGTCGAGACCCTGAAAGAATTTATCGCCCGCCTGCGCAAGGTTCCGCTGGTGACTGTCGAGGGCAAGGTGGTGACCGATGCCGGGTCCATGCGCAGCGACAGTTATCTGGACAAATGCATGGATGTGGTGGAGCGGGTTTCTGCCGGTAAGGCCGAACAAGCTCAATTGATAGCGTTCGTGGCCGACAGCGGAGTGGGCAAGACCAGGCGGATCGCCGAGCTGGCCCACTGGGCGCTCGAGCAAGGCCGGCCGGTTTATTTCGGCGAGTGTTATTCCTGGTACCAGGGTGAGGGACCGGGGGGTGGAGCGGATGCGGAAACCGGCGTGGTGGAAAGCCACAGCGATGAGGGCGCTTATCCGTTCTATCCTTTTATCCGCATCCTCAAGGAGCAGATATTCAGGATCAACAATGTCGACTCGGCCGACCAAAAGCGGGATAAAATAGCCCAGGTTCTGGCAAGTCTTGACGCCGACAATCCCGGGCTTGTGGAACAGGCTCCGGTGATCGCCTCTTTTATCGGGGTGGAGATTCCGGAAACCGGGTTCTCCGCCGCCCTGGACCCCGAGGCCCGGCGAAACATTTTCTACGAGCGGGTCGGAGATATTTTCGCCCACGAACTGACGCGGCTCGGTAAAGGCGGGGTGCTTCTGATCTGCATCGATGACCTGCAGTGGTCGGATCGAGGCAGCCTGCACCTTGCCGGTTACCTTATCAACCGGGTGGGCCGGGGGCTGATAGTTTGTGTCAACGGCCGCAAGCAAGAGCACCTGGGCCTGCTGCGAGATGAGCAGCTGCCGGTCGAACGTCACCTTTTCGAGCCCGGACTGCTGGAAAAAGATGCGATTGTCAATCTGGCCCGTCTGGTACTGGGCGTGGAGTCCGGCAAACCCAAGACCGATATCCCCAGGGAAATCAGGGAAAAATTGGAGAAAGAACTGGAGAGTAACCCGTTTTTTATCATCGAGTTCTGTACTAAAATGCTCGAACAAGAGATAGTCACGGTAATCGACGGCCGGTGTTTGCGGTTCGATGCGGAAAACTTCCGCGATATCACCATCCCCACTAAGATTCAGGGGGTGATCGAGGACCGGATCAATCGTCTGCCGAAAACCGAGTTGTCGGCGATCCAATACTCCAGCGTGCTGGGTAACATCCTGCGCTACATCATTATACGCCAGTTTCTACCGGCGGTGGATCAGGACAATCTCTTTGCCGAGAGCAACCTCGAAGAGATTTTTACACGCCTTACCGGCCAGGAGATCACCCGGCTCGAGAACGAAAAAGACCCGGACTGGGTGTATGCTTTCAAGCGGGCGCTGATCGGTGAGAAACTCTACCAGGAGCTGGTGCCCAGCCTGCGCAAGCGGCTGCATCAGGAAGTGGCCAGGATCTTTGAAAAAACGAACCTGACCAACAAATTTGAAAAAGCCCTGCTGACCGCTCTGCATTTCTCGAATGCCGAGGTTCCCGACAAGTCCTGCGAACACTACCTCAAGGCCGGCAGGCTGGCCAAGGAGGTATTCGACAACGAGAAAAGCCTGCTGCTTTTCGACCGCATCGAGAAGATTTTATCCGACTACAAGGTCAGCCGCAGCCGTAAACGGAAGATGATCATGCTGGATGACCGGGGACAGGTTAAACTGCTGCTCGGCAAGTACGATGAAGCCCTGGAGGATTTCCTGGAACTGGTAAAAATGACTGCTGCCGGCGAGGACAGGGAAATCCAGGCCGGTGCGCACTATAACGTCGGCAACACCTATTTCCAGCGCAGCAGGCAGGGTGATTACGACCGGGCGATCGAGCATTTCGCCACAGCGGCCGAGCAGACCACCGATCAGAGCAAGCTGGCCGAGATATTAAACGACAAGGCCAGGACCCATCTCGAAAAAGGCGAGCGCAAGAAAGCCTTGACCCTCCTGGACCAGGCCGGTGAGGCGTTCGAGCGGGGCCTCGAGGGACGAGAGCCGGCTGCCCGGGATAAAATTTTCAAGGCCTCGCTGATGCGAAACCGCGGCAGCGTGCTTCACCGTCAGGGCAAATTCAAAGATGCCATCGGGATCTATGACCAGGCGCTCGAATTGGTCAGTGATGAGACTGAAAACCACTACAAGAAAATTCGCGCCCTGCTGCTCAACAGCAAGGGAATGTCGCTGATGAAAAGTTTCAAGCTCGAGCAGGCCATGCCCTATTTTGAGCAATCGCTGGAGATTGCGCGTTCCATTGGAGACCTGAAAACCGAGGTGATGGTACGCAACAACATGGCTGTGGTGGCCAATGACCTGGGTCGCAACCAGGAGGCCCTGGAGATGCTCTCGGAGCAGCTTTATGCGCTGCAGATGCTGGTTGGCGAGACCCGGGAAGTGGCGGCGATGATGTTCAATATCGGCGAAAGTCACATGTTCATGGAAAGTTTTGAGGAGGCCGAGCCCTGGTACCGAAAAGCCCTGGACATCGCGCAGAAAATCGGCTACAAGGAGTTCGAGGTGGGCACGCGCTACAACCTCGGCGAGGTGCTGCACCGTCTCGGCCGTCAGCAGGAGGCCTTGGAAATACTCCGACCGGCTTATGTGACCGCCACCGCCGGCGAGTGGAACCTGCAGCGCATGGACCTGGCAAACCTGCTGGGTGAAATAGAGCGCAAACTCGGCAATTACAGCCAGGCCGAGACCTATCACCAGCAGGCTCTGAGCTTGAGCCGTGAGCTCGAGGATGGTTTCGGCATGGGCTGGGCCCTGCGAAACCTGGCTGTGGACATTTTACAGAACACGGAATCAACCTGGGAGCAAGTGAGCTCATGCGCTTCGATGCTCGAGGAATCCGTGGAACTCACCCGTGAGGCCGGGCAGCCGGAGAACCTTATGTACAGCTTGCGAGAACTCATCCGCTATCGGCTCGAACGCAGGAATGATACCTCGGGCCCTGTCAGCAAACTGTACGAGGAGCTGCGTACGCTTGCAGAAAAAACCGGCAGCAAGAAATTCGCGGGTTTCTGCGAGAGTGTGGCGAAAAAATTCGAAAGCTGAATTGAATAGCGAGCGCATTCCCCGCGGCTTGCTGCGGGGACAGTCAATTTCCAGGAATTTCTTTACTCGGTATTCACCTGTTTAATTCTTTAGCAGGGTGTTGGAAAATTTTTTATCGATCCTTTAACTTTAGGCATGGCAGGGACGACCTGCCGGCCCCCTCAAAGAGTTATTTTCGGGGCGGTTAATGTTCTGTTGAAATTATTGAAATAGTTTATTATAATACCGGTTTATTTTTACCAAGGGGAGACCTGCCGGTCGTCCCTGCAGAGATATTGTGATTAACGAGTCTTGTCTTTTAAAAAGGGCCGGGACTCACTGGAGAGATTATGGGACGAATAGTGATGAAATTCGGCGGGACTTCGGTTTCCAACGCCGAGCGTATTCTTTCCGTGGCGGATATAATAATCTCGGCCGACAAACAGCGGCCCCTGGTGGTAGTCTCCGCGGTCGGCGTGGCCGAGAAAGGGGAGACCAAAATCACCGATCAGCTGGAGTCCATGGCTGCCCTGGCGCACGGCGGGAAGTCCTGTCGAAAGAACCTGAAGGCGATCCGGGTCAAGCACGAGAAGATTCTCAAAGGACTCCGACTGGATTGGGATATCATTTCTCCCGCCTGGGATATGCTCACCGGTGCTCTGGAGAATACGGACAGGCCGTATCGGGAGTTTCTCGATGAGGTGTTTTCTTTCGGCGAACGGTTTTCCAGCCGGATCATGACTGCAGTGCTCGAGAAAAAAGGCCGGCCTGCTCGCTGCGTGGATGTGGATGAACTGGGTATTGTCACCGATGAGAACTTTCAGAACGCCACGGTCCCTGTCGAGGCGGAGGACCGGGTTCTGGCTGATCTCCGCCAGGAGGAGCGCACCCTGGTAATCCCCGGATTCGTGGGACATACTCCCGACGGCCGGATCACCACCCTCGGCCGCGGAGGCAGCGACTATACCGCCGCCCTGGTCGGCGCTGTTTTCGAGGTGGATGAGATACAGATCTGGACCGATGTCAGCGGCATGCGCTGTGCCGACCCCAGGCTGATCAAGGATGCAGAACGACTGGAGTGCATCTCTTTCGATGAAGCCAAGGAGCTGGCCTTTTTCGGTGCCCGGGTGCTGCATCCCAAGACCATCGAACCGGCCATGCGCAAGGATATTCCGGTCAATATCCTGAACTCTTTTGCCCCTTACTCCCCCGGGACTATCATCCGCAATGAAAGGATCAAGCACGGTAAGGTGATCAAGGCCCTGGCCAGCAAGACCGGAGTCAACCGTGTGGACATCGAATCCACCCGGATGCTCGGAGTCCCCGGTTATCTGGCCATGGTGTTCGGAGTGTTCGCCAAATACAAAACCGATGTGGATGTGGTGGCCACCACAGAGGTCAGTGTCTCCCTGACTGTCAACGACAGCCGGAACGAAGACAAAATTATCGAGGAGCTCAAAGAGTTCGCCAATGTCACGGTAGCCCGGAATAAGACTATCATCTGTGTTGTCGGCGAGGGAATGAGGCACACCCCGGGAGTCTCGGGCAAAGTGTTCAGCACCCTGGGAACTGCGGGAGTGAACGTGGAGATGATCTCCCAGGGCAGCTCGGAGATCAATATCACCTTTATGGTGGATGACAAGGATGCCGAGCGAGCGATAAAAGCCCTGTACTACGCCTGCATCAGCTGATAATCCGGTGAAAAAAAGCTTCCGGGATAATAAAGTTATCGGTATCGACCAACGGCGTAAGATAACAATCAGTCCAAACCAGGACTTTTGCAGGGGCAGGCAAGCGAACGGCCCCTGCGGGTTTATGATCAATCAGCCGCAGTATTACCGGATTTCTTAAGTCTGGAGATAAAGGCTTGCCCTGTTTTCAAAGGCGAGCCTTTATTTTTTGCCTGGCAGCCTGTTTTTAATGGATCCAGTTTTTAAAGCCGGCTTTTCAAAAAATTAAATTTACAATCAAGCAAAATAATGGTATAATAAAAAGAAAAGAGCTACTAAATAAATTAAGCCGGGATCCAAAAGAGCAAGGCGTGGTCGAGTTTATGCTTAATTGTATGGGTGAAATTAAACCTAGGAAGGAAAAGGGAAAATTAAAAGATTCTATAACCTTAATTAATTTTGATCTTAATCACTGGAAAGAAGTAATAGAAAATTTGAAATTAATGCTAGAAGAAGAAAGAAAAGTGTTTAATAGTAGCCATTTTTTTAAAAAGTCTTTAATTAAAGAAATAAAGAAAGATAA
>CAZSTM010000103.1:0-10201 GCA_964609635.1 uncultured Gemmatimonadales bacterium | reverse complement strand
GCGCAGGAAATAGGCCTTGGTGAATTTACCGTCTCCCGAGGGAAAGCTTCCCACGAACTGAGAAGTAAACTTTATGTGGGAGGGGAAATAGATCGTCGCATCCGTGCTCAAAACCCGGTTATACCCGGCGCTGAAAATACTATCCACGGCGAAACCGCTGTCTGCGGCCGCATCCGTGCTCAGGAGCTGAAAGATGCCGCCGTTGAAACTCCGGTCCACAGCCAGCAGGCCGATGTTGGAAGAGCCGAAAACATCTCGCTGAATCCTGAACACCGAGGTATGAGACGAAGGATTCCCGCCTGCGGCCCGCTCGCGTGCCGAAAGCACGGCAAAGTTGAACTTACCCACTCGGCCGTTGCTTTTTATCCCGTAATCGATATCTCCGATCCGCCGGGAATGGAAAACATTGATGCGGTTGGTGAATAACTCCGCTCCCTCGAGAAAATAAAGCCTTTTTTCCGGGTAGAAAGTCTCGTAACGGGTAAGGTTGATCACATCCTGATCCGCCTCCACCGTGGCGAAATCAGGGTTGTAGGTGAGGTTGCCGTTGGCCGTGGCCCCGATATTTAACCTCAGGTCGGCGCCGGTTATCATTTGTGTGCCGCCGGAAGAGTAGATGGTTCTGCGGCCGCCCGGAGTGGTATTTGCGTCCAGAGTCACCAGGTAGGGATAAAGCGAGGCCGAAAATCTTTTCTTGAATCCGCCCAGTCCTACCAGGTCTCCGGACTGGGAAACCCGCAAGAACTTGTCCCGTTCACTCCAGAAGCTTGACTCGAACAGGTCGGGATAATTGCGCTGGAAGTTGATTCCCCAGACCCGGTCAGGGCCTTCGGGAAAACGTATCTCGTCCACCGGAATTTTCATCTCGGCCGTCCAGCCCACCGAATCTTCCCGCGAGGCTACAGACCAGTTACAGTCCCAGTTGTTATCCAAAGAACGCCCGTCCTCTCCGACGCGGCCGTCCGACTGGGTACCCAATGAATTGGTGGTAAAGTAGTAACAGTCCCGCCGGTTGTGAAAGGTATCGAAATAAACGTCTACCGCATTATCCAGAGCCATATTGCCGTCACGGCGGGTTATCTTTGAATTGGCGGAACTCCCGGTGGGATTGAAACAACGGAAAGCCACGTAAACGTGTTTCTCATCATAGGCCACAGCCACCCGGGTAGCAGCCTGGGCGGGCGCTCCCATGGAGGGTTTGAGCTGGATAAAATCCCCCTGCCATTGGGCTTCCCGCCAGCAGCGGTCGTCCAGCAAGCCGTCTATCGTGGGTGTTTTAGCGGCCTGCAGCGCCTGAATCGTGCGCGCTCCCGAGGATGTCCGATTCTCAGACTGGGCAAAGAGGAATGTACAGGGGAGTAGAAACCATATAGTCGGAAACAAACGAGGGATCACGAGAGACCTCGGCATAGGGCAAGTTCTTGGCAAGCCATGTGAGAATCATTGTCCCAGGAGCTCGCGCAGCAGGGTCACGTCCTCGGCCAGTTGTTCCGGGGTGTTGCCTTTGACAAACTCCATGAAAATGAACCCCTGGTAGTTCAACTCTCTCAAGGTGTTGCAGATAACGGTCCACTCCTGCCGGCCTTGGGCCAGAGACATATAATTGTCGCCCTCGTAATAATGACAGTGTACGTAGGCCAGGCGAGGGAAGACGGCTTTCAGGTCGTCGACATTGCGCTCGATGCCGTCCGGTTTCAGGTACTGGTAATAGGTATAGAGGTTGTCGTGGTTTGCCGCCTCCAGCACCCGCAGGGTGCTTTTCGCTCCGCTGGTGGGCGAATTGAGGTGGTATTCAAAAGCCACTCGTACATTTTTTTCCGCCGCCGCCTCCGCAGCGGCCCGGGCGGTGGAGGAGATTCCGGCCAGCTGCTCATCGGTAAGCTGGTCCGGCTCCACCCAGCCGGGCCAGATCCGGATGGTCCCCGCGCCCAACTGCAAGGCGGTCTCGAGTACCGGCGCGAAATCCTGCTTCTCATGTTCCATCACGTTGAAATAGGAGCCGTAGCTGGGTGTCTCCAAGCCGGCGCTCCGGCACAGTTCTTTCACCTTTTCCACCTCTGCCGGCGGGCTGCCCGGTGGAAGGTGTATGTCTCCGCCGACCTCGATACCCTCCAGGCCGATGCTGCTGCAAAGTTCCACCAGCTCTTTCATGGATTTTTTACGAAAAGTAACGCTGCAAAGTCCAAGCTTGATCAAGGTATCTCTCCTTTAATAGTTTAATATCCACAGATTAAGCAGATTACTTCGATTAAGCCATTCGGCCGGGCAATCAGGGGCGATAGATGCTCACGATGATTTTTCTCCGGGGTACGGGGAAAAATTATAACTCCGGCAGGAAGCGGCAGAGGCCGGGAGCGCTGTTGCCGGCCGACTCGGAAAAGGCGCGGTAAAAGTTAGCGCCCCACTGCCGTAAATGTCAAGGCGGTTTCTATCCGTAATAGCTCCGGCCTTGATTTTAGGCTCGCAAATCTCCATATTGAAAACTCCCCGCAGCAAGCTGCCGGGAATCTTAGATTGTCAAGAATTTTTGATTATTATTCGCGCGCTGTTCAATTCAGGCACCTCGGGTAATTCGCGCCTCCGGTGCCGGCACGGCGGTTATTCGCCGCCGTAAGCCCTGCAACTCTGCATGGAGAAGCGGAAATGGCTGAAAGCTCTGACAAAGCCGTGGTCTGTGTCAGCGGCGGCATGGACAGTTGTGTCTGCGCCGCGCAGGCGGTGGCCGGCCACCGGCGGGTTTACTTTCTCCACGCCGATTACGGGCAGCGCACCGAAAAGATCGAACGGGCATGCTTCGAACGCCTGGCCGACCATTACCGTATCCGCGACCGGCTGATCTGCCGGCTGGATCACCTGGGGACCATCGGCGGATCGAGCCTGACCGATCCCTCGATTCCGGTCAGCGAGGCAGAGCTGGACTCAGGGGGAATCCCCACCAGCTACGTGCCTTTCAGGAACGCGCATTTTCTGAGCGCCGCGGTAAGCTGGGCCGAGGTCGTGGGCGCCGGGACAATCTACCTGGGTGCTGTCGAGCAGGACAGCTCCGGCTACCCGGACTGCCGCCGCGAGTACTACGATGCTTTCCAACGGCTGGTCGAACTCGGCACCCGTCCGGAGACCCGGATCGAGATCGCTACCCCGCTGATCGACATGCGAAAAAGCGAGATAGTCAAGCTGGGAGCGAGCCTGGGCGCGCCTTTCGAGCTTACCTGGTCCTGTTACCGCTCAAGCGGCCCTGCCTGCGGGCGCTGCGACAGTTGTGTCCTGCGCCTGAAGGCTTTCAGACAGGCGGGCCTGGAAGACCCGGTCGAATATGAATGAAATTCAGGAGCCGGAACCCGCAAGTCAGAATAGAAATATGTTAAGTTTTAAGAATACTCAGGGTTGCTTGTTCAATAACACGCTCCGCCCGCATAAGCGGGCGGAGTGTGAGAGCTTTGAGACAAGAAGATTATGTTTAATGTTTTTAAAACAAAAGTCGATAAGTTGAATCCTCTGGTTGTCGGTGTTTTACTCCTGGCGGTCTTCTTATCGTACTCCCTTTTGGCTTACAGAAATTTCCTGCCTACCGGTGACCTGGCCGAGTATCTTAACAATCCATTCAGGGTCATCTGCGGAGAAGTCCCCTATAAAGACTTCTGGCTGTTGTTTCCTCCGGGTGAAGTGTATCTGCCGGCTGTGGTATATAAAATATTCGGCCTGAATATCGACTACTTATTTTTCGTCTCGGGAGCCATTAGTGTTTCCATAGGGCTCGCCTCGTTTGTTCTGGGCAGGATCGTTTTTAAAGACAATTTCTTTTCCGCGCTTACTGCTTGCACAGCGTTTTTTGATGGAGTAACCGCGCGCTATGTCGGATTTTTTTACATTCATATGTACTTTTTACTGTTACTTTTCCTGGCATTTTTCACTGTAAAATTCCTGCGGAAACCTTGCTTGTCCTACCTTTTCTGGGCCGGTTTTTTTGCGGGTTCGGCCCTTTTTTTCAGGTTTTATTTAGTCGGTTCGGCTATGACCGCCGCCGTTATTACCGTCATAATTCATTCAAAGCTGTCGAAAACCTCTTTCATGGGGATTGCCGCCAGGCTTTCCGCTTTTCTTTTGGGTGTTTCTTTGCTGATTTTACCTGCCTTATTTATAGGTTATCTTTCTGAAATGTTGGCTCTTACGCTGAGAGATGTATTGTTCGAAAGCGTAAAACATGCTAAGAACATGACTCTACCATACCTTGAATTAATAAATGATTATCCCGTCCATTCTATTGTACCTCTGATTTTGATATGCATCTCGATCTGGAAGCTATCTGCCGGCTCATTTAAAAAAGAAGATGCGGTTATCCTTTCGTTTTTTATGCTCTGGGGGGTTCTCACTTTACCGAAAACTTTTGGAAGATCGGATATTCATCATCTGTCTCTGGCAATTACGCCGATGTTTTTCGCACTGAATTTTATGATTCAAAAAAGAAGCTTGAAAAAAAACAGCGGTGATAGCAGCGGATTTTTTCAGCACTCAAAGAGGTATTTTGAAATAATTGCCAGTTCCTTTTTAATATTGTTTTCCATTTTCTTTTTCGGGCGAGGGCCCATCGTTTTTTTCAAGGCTATAAGTTCTTTGGGTGAAGAAAGATATACTGTCGTTACGGAACATGGGAAGCTATATTACAAAGTGCGCTCGGAAGCGGCGGCTATGGATTCCGTGGTCAGATTTATTGAAAAAAATTCGGAGCCGGGTGATTACCTCTTTGTCACTCCCTGGCATACTCCTCCGTTATATGTGTTAACAAATAGAAGAAACCCGACATATTACGATTCTGCGATCGACCTGGTGCTCAGACCCGATACACCAAAGCAGGAAAAGGTTGTTGAGAATCTTATAAAGAAAAACGTTAAAATCATCGTACATCAGCCCGGATGGGGATTTGACAACAGGGAAGATTTCAGGTTTGCAAATGCCTGCCCTGTTATTCAGAGATTTATCGAGATTAATTATGAGCGGGCACGAAAATACGGCGAATTTATCATTTATTTAGCTCCTGAGGGGCGGCCGGCAGGACTGTTTTGAGCGATTATTCCGGGATTGGTTCCAGATGAATTGTCTGCCTGTAGATATAATACCGCAAAACGAGGTGGCTTCCGCCAGGGAGGAGCACAGGGTGGAACGACTGTGCCTCGATTTCGATGAGGACTGCGTGGGCCACCGGACCCCGCCGTTCGGCTCCTACCGCAGATGCTGGGACTATGATCGCAGCTCCGGGTTCTGCCCTTTCTGCTTATTGAAGAGTTCGGAAAAGAAGAAGATTCCTTAACCGGCCGTTCCGGCCACAGCCAGCAAACGTTCCTCCACCAGTTTCATGTTGTCTTCCCAGATCGCCCGGGTCCTGATCGCCTCCAGGTTTTCCGCACGTGCCTTCTCTGTCAGACTTTCATTCTGCATAGCCTGAACCAGGTTTTCCGCAAGTCGGCCCGGATCTCCCGGAGGAAAAGTCAGCCCGCTGCGGCCGTTTTCTATCCACTGGCAGTTGCCCGGGATATCGGTTACCACGGGGAAAAGTCCGGTGGCCATAGCTTCGAGCAGGGAGACTGAGGTGCTGTCGGAATGACTGCATGAGACATAGATATCGGCCCGGCGCAGGATTTCGGCGATTTCCCCGCTCGCCAGGGTTCCGGTGAAAGTCACCCTGTCGGCCAGAGCGAGCTGTCCGGCCAACTTTTCCAGGTCCGCACGCCGGGAGCCCTCCCCGATCACCAGGCACTCGAAATTCCAGCCCGCCTCTTGGATTATTGCGGCGGAGCGCAGCAGGGTGGCGATATCATAAAGCGGTTCGAGCCTTCGCTGGCTGACTATCAGGAAGGGCCGCCGGCCGCTTTTGGTTCGCGGACCTGCCGGCGGCGGCAGGGAACTCGGCGGATGAAAGAGCGCCGGATCGATGCCCATCGGTACATCGAGGATACGGGAGGACTTGACTCCCAGTTCCTTTAGCGAGTCAACCAGCACCGCTCCATCGCAGGTGACCAGCTCCGCACGGCTCAGGGTAAAACGCGCCCGCAGGCGGTGCAAAAAACTTTTTTTCGGGCTGAGCAGGATATCCGAGCCCCATACACTGACTACCAGCGGGCGGGCCAAGGGCGCCAGGGCTCCCAGAAAGCCATAGCCGGGCACGAAATGGGCATTGACCACCTGGGGCCGGAAGCTTTTTACCAGCCGCCGCAGCGACAGCGCAGCCGAGGGGTAGCGCACGGCATTGATCCCGGTGAAGCTGTTTAGCACCTTTTCCTCCGAACCCTCGAGTCCGGAAGGGTCCAGGGTAGCCAGCACCACAGTGTGTCCGCGCTTACGGTAATAATCGGCCCACCTGCGGGTATGGATCACATCCGCGGCCGCCAGCAGCAGGATGCGCAGGCTACGGCGGGCTTTCAGTTGTTGCCTTTCCACTTCCATGGCTCAACTCTCTGGGAAATTGCCGGGATTTTGTCTTCAAAGGTAGGAGACCAAATAATAAGGTTGAACGGAGATCCGGGCAAGGCATGCCTCGCTTTTACCGAATGATATTTTCTTATTTATGAAATCATTTACTTGGTTTCTTATTTCAGCAGCACCATTTTTCGGGTTAAAATCTGTCTTCCGGCCTCCAGACGATAGATGTAGACCCCGGTGGAGAGTTCTCTGCCTTGTTGGTCGGTGCCGTCCCAGAAAACCGTATGCTCTCCCGCTTCCAGCACCCTGTCAACCAGTATTCGAAGCCTTTTTCCCCTTAGGCTGTAAATGCTGATCCTGACCTTGACAGGTGCACCCCGGAGTACTGAAAAAACAATAGAAGTCTCCGGGTTGAAAGGATTGGGAACGTTTTGTTTCAGAATAACCGTTTCCGAGGACTCCCCGGCATCGCCTGTCAGGTCTCGCAAGATCTGTTTCAGTAACGCTTCCTGTTCCAGGCTAAGGGGAAGATGCAGCAGCGATTTCTCCAGGTACTCAATCTCCTCGGCGCTCGGGTTTACGGTGAGAGCTTTCCGGCCTCCGGCTGAAACCGCCGCCAGCCGGGAATCCTGATTCGGACAGGTACCCTGAAGGATGTCCCTTAACAGGGCTATCGCATCGTTGATCACATACCTGCCGTCGCGGTTCCAGTCGACCCTGGGATCGTGAGGATAGCGATGGGCCAGCAGCAGGAAGGCTATCAGGTCATCCAGCCCGGCTGCACCGTCGCCGTTGAAATCGCAGGTAGCCAGGCTGTCTGCATAAACCCTGTAGCGCACGGTCAGGCCCGGGCCGGGCCAGAGGATTTCCACCCCGTGGTGCACGGTGGAAGAATGGAAAGACACCTCGTTATGTCCGTGTACCAGAGCGGCTAGAGAAACCTGGCGAACGCTGTATTTATAGCTGTGGCCGGTTCCATCGATGTAGCCGGAGTAATCCTCGTTTAAGCCGAAGCGCTCTCCTGATCCGTTCCAGGTTCTCAGGTGAATCGCCGCCTCGGTGGCCAGGCCCAGCGATTCGGTCTCAGGGATGTTGATTCTGCAGGAGAGTCTCTGGTCGGCGCGCACCCAGAACTTTCTGGGCACCGAGTAAGCCCGATAGAGCTTGACAGCAGTGGTGTCCCGCACAAGGCTCAAACCCTCCACCGCATCGGTCACAAACCAGTAGCCGTTTTGATCCCTGATTCTCGCCAATAACTTGACCGCACCCGGCTCCTGGTCCGGAACCCACTTGGTATCCCAGGTGACCTGGTAGGGCTCCTGATCGGCGACCCCTAAAAGATTGCTGAAGTTTGAAGCGTTATAACGGCGATGCCATTGCAGGTAAATCCCGTCTCCATCCAGGTCATAGCCCTCGTAGTATGCCAGGAACTCGACCCTGGAAATACCGGCATCCGAGAAGGCCTCGGCGGTAATTGCAGGGTTTTCACCTATTTTTTCCCCGTCTGTCGGGGAAATTATCTGCCCCGCGGGGTGAGCTTTGGTCGAATCATAATAAACACGGACGATTATTCCGTACCAGCCCCATTGTCCCCAGTCGAAAGAAAAGCAGCTTTGTCCGCCGCAGGTACCCTTAAAGGTATTGGTGCCCTCCTGCAGGTACTCCAAGGGTACCTCGAAAACCGGGTTGTCCTGATACATGTAACAGGTAGGATTTCGTCCCTCGGGAGTGGTGGTCAGCTCGGGGAGATCGATCCAGGAATTGCCATTGAATCGCATCCGCTTGAAGGAGGTTCCGGGGTGCCCGCCCCAGCGGTCGATGACAACTTCCGCCCTCAGCGCACCCTCGAGATCCTCGATCTCGATAGTCAACACGGGATTCGGCAAAAATTCTTTCGCCCCTGAATTGCCTGCATTGGGATCGGTCACCCGCCAGTTGTCGCCGACTTTTATACTTTTAGGATATTCCCGGTAGACATCACCCGGCTGGGGACCCAGACCCGCCGCGGGGGCGGGCCAGGTAAGAATTTCGACAAGTATCAGAGGAAGACTGAGTTTAAGAGAGTTTAAAAATTTATTCATGACTTAATTCTAATTGGAGAAAATTTTTATGGGAATTTTTCAGGGTGACGGACACCTGAGCCGCGCCATGCTCAAAGTGGCTCTCAATCCTCGAGCCGGATCACCAGCCTGCCATCCTCAATCTCGGTACGTAAGACAGTCAACGGTTCTTTGGCCGGGCCGGAAATCACCTTTCCCTCATAGTCGAAGGTGGACTTGCCGACACTGCAGCAGCGCAATTTTGCCTCATCCGGAATCGGGTCGATCCTCCGGTGGCCGATATGGGTGCACCTGTTTTTATAAGCATGGTATGCACCATTCTCGCCGTGTAATGCCAGAATCCTGACGCCGCCGAGATTCCCTCCTTCCAGCCGTATTGCGCCACCGGGCGAGTCAAGCTCGCCGGCGAGTCCGAGGTCCACTTCCACCCTGTTATCGGCATACTTCCAGCAGGCGGGATTTGCCGGCTTTTTTGTTTTACAGATTCCGAGTATTCTTTTGATAATTTCCATTTCGCCTTCTAGTTTAAGTTAAAAACTCCGTCCGTTTATTTGTTTTCAGACCGGACAGATCGGCAAGAGCCTGAACTGCACCGTTAAAAACCTTGTTCGCAAAAACCGATTCTGAGTTTCAGGTAGTCCTCTCTGAGTGAAATATTATAGACTATTTTAACGGCATTCTCCGGGATTAATAATCAGAACCATGCCCGGTAAAGGAAAGTGGCGTTCTTGACCTGTATTTAATCCAAACATATAATTTGTTCTCATAGAAAAAACAACGAAACCAGGAATCCCTTTTGAGTTGCCTTAAAAAATGTAAAAACCTTCCGGAGGCCTCTATTTTGATTTCGGGATATTATTGTCAGGCAAGACAAGGTAATAGTTCTTTCCGATCCGATTGAAATCGGGTTCAAATCACTGAATAAAATACAGCCGGAATTATTCTGCGACAAGCTCATTAAAACACGGATATTATTACCAATTTTAAATCATTGTAGGGATTGAAGATAAAAAGATTAGAAAAGATCGATCATACTGAATATGTCAGGCATTTAACATTATTAGCTTGAAGCAGGTAACCTCTTCATTGGTAAGCAGCCATGGCAATGGATACAATCTACAGGCTGATAAGGCTGAACAGGCTGGTGAAAAGCCACAGGGTCAAATTTGCCCTGGCGTTGGGAGCCGATCTTCTAGGTTTGCGACACCTGTTTGTAAGGCTGGATCCGGTGTTTGCCTGCAACCTGAGATGCTCCATGTGCCCTTTCAGTAATGCTGACTACCGGAAAAAAAACGCCGGACGGTTCAGCCAAGAACAAATCGAGCGAATTGCCCGACTGTTCTTTTCGAGGACATTGCAGCTGGTTATCGGCTGCGGTGCCGAGCCTACGCTGTATTCCGATTTTCCCGCACTGATCCAACTGGGGAAAACTTATGGAATCCCTTACATCGGGTTTGTGACCAACGGGCAGCTGCTGAGCGAAAAACACCTTGAAAAATTCATCTCCTGCGGCCTGGATGAATTGATCCTTTCCGTTCACGGCGTGACCAGAGAAACCTATGAGTCTTTTATGGTCAATGCCTCTTATGATAAAATGCTTCACCTTTTGAATTGCCTGGAGGAAACAAAAAGGAAGTTTGGTTCTGCCAAACCGGAGCTGAGAATCAATTATACACTAAACCCTGACAACCTCGATGAACTCGGCCGTTTTTTCGAGATATACGGCG
>CAZSTM010000102.1:0-10227 GCA_964609635.1 uncultured Gemmatimonadales bacterium | reverse complement strand
AGAGGAAATTGAGGGCACAAAGCTGGTCCCCGAGGGTATCGAGGGCCGGGTGCCGTTCAAGGGCAAAGTGGATGACACCCTCTATCAGATGACAGGTGGCTTGCGTTCCGGCATGGGCTACTGTGGAGTACGCACTGTCAAAGAGCTGGCCGCAAAAACCCGGTTCGTCCGCTCTACCATACAAGGAACCAGGGAAAGCCACCCGCATGACATTAATATCACCCGGGAAGCGCCGAATTATTCCCTGGAATAGCTAAGTGCAAGAAAAAAAGCTAAGCGTCGGTGAGATTTCTTTCACCAACTGTTTCCCCATATATTATTACCTCCGGCATAGATGTTCGCTTTCCGGCGTACGGTTCGTTGCCGGAGTCCCCGCCCGATTGAACGCGGCCCTGCGTGAGGGTGAACTCGACCTGTGTCCGGGTTCATCGATAGAATACGCCCGCCACCCCGAACGTTACCTGCTTCTGCCGCGATTTTGCATCGGCTCCCTCAAGGCTATCTGGAGTATACGTCTTTTCAGCCGGCTGCCTCTCGAACAACTCGATGGTAAAGCTGTCGCTCTCACCGGGGAGAGCGATACCAGTGTGGTGCTCTGCCGCATTATCCTCGGCCGGTTCATGGGTTTCGAGAACGAGTTTACCACCGAGATTACCGACCTGGAGCAAGCCCTCGACCGGGCGGATGCGGTGCTGCTGATCGGCGACCGGGCCCTGGCCGCCGGAGCACGTGCCGGAGACTTGTATTCCTACGACCTGGGCAGTATCTGGTACGAGCGCACCGGCTTGCCTTTTGTCTTTGCCCTGTGGATTTTGCGTGAAAAGTCCGCGAGTACCCATGCCGCGTATCTCGAAAAGTTCTGGAACGCCTTGTGTGAGGCACACCGGTCGCTTTCACACCCCGATGATCAACTTGTCGAAAGCGCTTTGAAAGCCAAACCTTTCCTGTCCGAAATCCCGGTGAAAGAATACTGGAGACTGATTTCCTACGAACTGAGCGAAGACCATCTCGAGGGACTGAAGCTGTTTTATCGACTGGCAAATGAAATAGGCCAGCTTGATTCTCAGCCGGAAATCCGCTTTTACGAGTTCTAACCGGAATTTTTCACAGCCGGCGACTTTAGCGGCTTGCTGCGCAAGGGCTCGATTCGATTTTATTTGTTGCTTTGACTGTGTGCCGGTGTTATCTCTGGTAAGTATAAAGCCGGATTTTCTTGGACGGGGATTCCCTTATTCCCAGGCAGAAAAAATGAGAATTCCCGAGAGTATCAAGACCCGTTACCACAGCTTCCCTTATGCCTTGGGCTATATTAGCCTCGGGGTGACGGCGGCGCATCTTGTCGGTTTCGCGGTGCCCGGTCTCTGGGCTCTGCCGCTGGTTAACGCCGGGCTGTTCTATCCGCTTTTCCTGGCTCCGGTAAGATGCGGAGATTACTCCGGAGCCGTGCGGCTGGCTTTGCTCTGGGCGGCACTTACCAGCTTGCTGCAGATAGGCCTGACCCTCGGATGGCCGGGATTCATGGAGGGGCAGCTCTGGCGGGCCGCCGGGTACCGGACACAGATGTTCGGCTGGGTGCGCACCGGCAGCGGACCCGAGGGAGACATCCGGCTGTTTTTACCGATACATTTTGTACATTTTGTCATATTCAGTGCGCTTTCCCTGATATCCGGCGGTTTCCTCGGACTGGTCATGGGTGCGGCCCTGCTGGGTTACATGAATTTCTACGCGGGCTGCCTGATAGCCGAAGCCGCGAACACCTTGGCGGCAGCCTGTCTGGCGTGGCCGGTCTGGGCGGTTGTACGGGTAGTGGGCTTTATCATTGCCGGGACCGCTCTGGGGGCGATTCTGGCCCACCGGGGAACAGGCGCGACAGAGAAATTTTTCCGTATCCGAAACATGTTCCGCCTGTCGCTGGTACTGATAATTCTGGATATCATTCTGAAATGGGCTCTGGCCGGTACCTATCGACAGTTGCTGAACACCGCCTTGACTCCCGGCTGATAGGATGGACCGTGTCGCTGTTTTTTTTCTTCTCCGGCGTTCCGGCAAAGATTATCTTTGTCCTGCGAACATATCGAGGGTGCCTGCGGAGAAAGCTTGCGCCAGGCCGTCTCCTCCTGAACGATGACTGTTATGGCCTGTGGTTCGCTCTTAAGCCCCGAAGGAGCCTCAAAAATCTTAAATCAAGGAGCCGTCATGTTAAAAAAATCAGCTTCGTTGATAGCTGTAATCGTTCTGCTCTCGGCCGTTTTGCCCTGTCTCGCCGAGGTCCAGCAGCGGATTAACGCCGAGATAACCGCCGACGCTCTGCGGGTGAAAGTGGGCCAGCGGGTGCATTTCGACGGCAGGGCCTCCACCCCGGGGTCCTCCGCCCTGATGCACGCTCTGTTCTGGGATTTCAACGATATGGACCAGGTCGATGTGGAAGCTATGGGGGATACGGTAAGCCACTGTTTCAACCAAACGGGTGCGTTCACCGTGCGCCTGACCGCGGAAAACCACCTCGGCGAAAGGGACCAGGCGGAAATCTCCGTGGAAGTGCTCCCGGATGAGGATACCGGCCCCTCGATTGCAGATAATTTCGAGGGAGGCAGAACCGGACCTTTCCTGAGAACGGATGAAACTTTCGCCTTCCGCCTGGAATGGGGCAATCAGTTCTGCTTCCGCATCGACAACGCCGAGGGCACCCCGATCAGTGTGCGGATCTACGGCTACGGGCCGAAACGCAAGCTGCCCCTTTCGGTGACCCCCTATCCGGAAGATCATACCTTCGACAAAAATTTCCAGGCTATGGTCAACACCGACTACCAGAACCCGCGCTGGGAAGTTTTAACCGAGGCCGATTACAGCTACAATCCGGATGATGAATCGCTGATCATCCGTTTCACGCCGCAGGCCGAATCGGTTTACCTGGCCTGGTCCAGCCCGTACACCATGCGCAACCTCAATGCGTTCATCGAACGCTGGGAGAGCCATCCGGACTTCTACCTGAACCAGATCGGCATGTCGGTCGAGGGCCGGCCGCTTTACCAGATCACCATTTCGGATTCCGAGGTGGAGGACAGTGAAAAGAGGGTGATCTGGATTATCGGCACCCAGCACGGCTACGAGATGGCGGCAGGGCCGGTATGCGAGGGCCTGGCCGAAACCTTGCTGGCACCAGGGGACACCGCCGCCGAGTTACGCAAACGGTTTGTTTTCCATCTGGTGCCCCTGGTGAATCCGGATGCAGTGGCCCGGGGAGGCTACCGCTACAACATGCACGACGTGGACCTTAACCGGAACTGGGACGATCTCGCGCTGTCGCCGTTCGACAGACAGATCAGCGAGCCGGAGGTTGCAGCGGTAAAAAGGGCTGTCGAGGATTGGGTCGGTTCCGGAGGCGGCCTTGACATGTTCTTTGATTTTCACTGCCTGACCGTGCTGGAGGAAAATCTTCTGATGATCATGGCCGCCCCGGATTCCATCCAATCCGAAGTGATGGAAGAACAGGAGCGTTTTGTCCGGGACTTTTTCTCCGAACGCTATGTCTGGCGCCTGTCGAAAGACAGCAGCACCGGCGGGGCCAGCACGATGATTTCCTATCTGTATGCGGAGAGTACCGGGGTGTTGAGTTTCACCAGCGAACACTGCCTCGGCCGAATCACGCCGAAAGGCAAGCCCATGGTGCGCTCCACGCCCGAGTTGTGGAACGCCCTGGGCGCCGATTATGTAAAAACTATCCGGGAATATTTCGACAGTATCGATGAATGAACCTGTTAAGAGGCAGGCATATGGGTAACCAGAAGGCGGAGCTTTACGCAAAAATCGACCGGCTTGCAAAAATTTCCCGCGGCTTCCAGGGGGCCATCGTGCTTATCACTGCGGTCAGGTTAGGTATTTTCGACCTGCTGGACCGGAAGGCCTTGAAATCTGTGGAGGTTGCGGGAAAACTGGAGCTGGACCACCGGGCTGCGGATATATTTCTTCACGCCCTGGCCGGCATGGAGCTGCTGGAAGTGGACCAGGGCCGGTTTAGCAACGGGCCCCTGGCGGATGAGCTGCTGGTGCGCGGAAAAACTAGCTACCAGGGCGATATCATCGCCCACAGCGGGCGCCTGATCGACCGCTGGCTGCAGTTACCCACGGTGCTGAAAACCGGCAAACCGGCGGAAGGGCCGAGGTCTGTCGAAGACAAGGAAAGTCGCCGCGATTTCATCCTCGGCATGAGCAATATTGCCGGGCTTTCTGCGGAGAAAATCGCCGCCGGGCTCGATCTGGCTCCCGCGCGCCGGATGCTCGACCTGGGAGGCGGGCCCGGCACCTATGCCGTCACTTTCTGCCGCCTGAACCCGGAGCTTACCGCGGTGGTTTTCGACCTGCCCGAGGTGATCGATGAGATTACCACCGATCAAGTGGCCGAAGCCGGTTTGAGCCACAGGATATCATTTATCAGGGGGGACTACCTCAAAGACGACTACCAGGAGGATTACGACCTGGTACTGGTCTCCAGCATCATCCACAGTCTCGGAGCCCCGGAAAACCGCGCCATATTCGGCCGCTGTTACCGGTCCATGGTGCCCGGCGGTAGAATCGTGATCAAGGACTTCCTGCTGGATGAGGACCGGGTGAGCCCCGCTTTCGCCGCCATGTTCGCGGTGAACATGCTGGTAGGCACACAAGCAGGGGGCTGCTTCACCATCGGCGAAGTGACCGGCTGGCTGGAAGATTCCGGTTTCGAGCAGGTGGAATTGAAAGATATCAGCCCGCAGGCCCGCATGCTGATCGCCGTACGGCCGGAGTAGCCCGTAGAAGCTGTCCACCGGCAAAATACCCCGATCAGGAATTTATCCCTTTCCGTAATAGACCCGCCAACTGGTGCCCGGCAGGAATTTCAATGTATCTCCAGCCTGTTGGATCAGCATCATCCTGTCATAGATTCCCGGCAGCTTCCCCCGGTGGATCACCGGTACGCTGTGGTAAATCCCTTCCTGAGGTTTGGCGCGTAACAATTTCAAGAAAATAGTTTAGCCCCGGAGACACGGCTCCCCTTTTTACACAAAGGTTTTTATCGAATCGGCTGGTGGGTGTTTCAACTGTTTCCCCGGTGATAACAGTTTTTCGCCTTTTCAACAACCGTCTTTCACCGGGAGTTCCGGCCTGAAAGTACCGGCTCACAAGGGTTGAAGGCGTGCAGCCGCTGCACTGGCATCCTTTTTGCCATATATAACCATAATATAACCATATATAACAAGAAACAGGGAAATTCCCTATTTGCACTTAAAAAATTCTGTTCACAAGTCGCCGTAATTTATGCAGGATAAGACATCTGCAAGAAAGCGTGCCATGTCCAACACACTGGCTGCGGGTTTCGGACCACTTGTGCGCCGGGTCTTGCTGTGGATTATTTTTCCCCTTCTGGCCGCCCAAGCCGCTACTTTTGCCGCTAATCCCGTTATTACATCCTCTGTCCCGGATTTAACCATCTTCGAGGGTCAGCAGGTCAGGATAATCATCAGGGCCTACGATCCGGACGGTGATTCGATCTACTACGTGCTGGACCAGGCTCCCAGCGGGACCGTGCTCACGGACAGCATTATCACCTGGGCGACGACTTTTCTCCAGGTCGGGGTGGACACGATCATCTACAGTGTCAAGGATTACCCCTGGGGCAACACTACCCAGGACACGGTTTTGATAACCGTGCTCGATGCCGGGCTTGCCGGTACCTATGTGGATCGCAGTTCGGAGCGGGGGCTCGATGACGCGGGAATGACCAATGCCTTGGCCTGGGCCGATTACAACGGTGACGGAGTTGAAGATGTGTTCGTGGCCAACGCCGGCGAAACAGGCACGCTTTACTTCTGTGATTCGAGCGCAGTTTTTACCCCGGTGAGCAATTTTCCCCAAGTAGTGGGAGATGCCGGCTCCGCGGCCTGGGACGACTACAACCATGACGGCCGGATAGACCTCTACGTGGTGCACTCCGGTATTTTCGGCGGCCGGGTAAATACTCTCTACCACAACGACACCACGGGCGGCTTTACCGATACCACCCAAGTCTCCGGCACCGGGGATGAGGGCCTGGGAAAATCAGCCTCCTGGGCCGATTTCGACGAGGACGGCGACCCGGACATCTACGTGGTCAACCACGGCGGTAAAAACGAGCTCTACAGTAACAACGGCAACGGTACTTTTACCCCGATGGCGGACTCGGCCGGCATCGCCGATGCAGGGGATGGAGTGGCTGCGGCCTGGTGCGATTACAACCTGGATAACCGGCCGGATATCTATCTGGTCAACGAACACGGCGAAAACCGCCTGTTCAGCAATGACGGTGATTCTACTTTCACCGATGTCACTCTCGCTGCGGGAGTGAGCCACACCGGCAACGGGAGCGCGCTCGCCTGGGGCGATTACGATAACGATGAGGATTTCGACCTCTTCCTGGGAAACAAGGACAGTCTCCAGGTGCTTTTCAGCAACAACGGCGACGGCACTTTCACCAGGCTTGATTCCACCGGCCTGTCCGTGCGAGGTTCCGCCCGCTCGGCGATCTGGGTCGATTTCAACATGGACGGCCTCCTGGATCTGGTGGCGGTTTTCTCGGACAGTACGATCAAGATCTTCCAGAACCTGGGCGACAGCACGTTCATTAACGCCGCCCCGGTTATCGGTATCGAGAAACGCGGCTACTGGAGTTCGGTTACCTGGGCCGATCCAAGGAACTCCGGTATCCCGGACCTCTATGTGGGCCGGCGCGACGGCGCCAATCGTTACTACGAGGGTACCCAGCAGGGCAACTACCTCAAGGTGAGTCTCCACGGGATTATCAGCAGCCGCTTCGGAATCGGGGCACGGGTCAGGGTGCGTGTCGGCTCCAAGATAATGACACGCTGGATCGACGGCGGTTCGGGCTCTATGAGCGTGCCGGTCGCGCACTTCGGACTGGGTGCGGCGAACCTGGTCGACAGCCTGAGCGTGTTCTGGCCCACCGGACTTCAAAGAGACACCTCCAATCTCGCGGTTAACCAGGCTATTACCTGGTATGAGACCGACAGCCTTTTCCCTGCGATAGACTCCACTACCGTCTATCCACACACCGCCTCACTCACCGGGCCCTATACTATCGACACCTGGGTAACCGATAATGATCCGCTAACCGTCACCCTCTTTTACAGTACCGAGCGCTATTCCCCCTCGTATACTCCGATGGCCATGACAGACCAGGGAAGCGGACTCTTCCGCGCAGACATACCCGGACATGCCTCCGGTAGTCGCATCTATTACTTTGTCCGCGCGGTGGACTCTCCGGGACACAAGTCTTACGATCCCCGCTGGGCGCCTGATACGCTTTACAGCTTCAGCGTGGACGACTCGGTACCGACCATCGACAGTGTGACCGTGCTGGACGATACCGGCGATGAGCAGGGGCCCTATCCGGTGGTGATCCGCGCCACGGACAACGATACTATAGACGTGGTTTACCTGGTCTGGTCCATTTCCCGGAGCGGTGAACTGGTGGAGCTGGACAGCAGCTTGATGACCCTGGAGAGTGCGGACAGCGCGGGATTCATCTATTCCGGCGAGCTCGCCGGCCGTCAGATCGGCACCCAGATCGACTACTACATACGGGCGCTTGACCTGGTGGGCAACTATAAACATCTGCCGGCTGCCGCTCCGGATTCGGCCTTCTCCTTCCGGATCTCCCGGTTCACCGAGAGAGCTTTCACCGCTTTTGACATCGAGCGCCGGGGAATCGGTGTTTCCGTGACCGACTACAACCGGGATCAAATTGCAGATGTCTACCTCGCCAATCTCGATACCACCGATTACCTGTTCCGGGGAGTTTCAGACAGCCTTTTCGAAGACATAAGCGCTTCCACGCTCGGTACCACGGTACGTTCCAGCGTGGGGGGCCTTTGGGGCGATTACAACAATGACGGCTACCCGGATTTATACATTTCCGCCCTTGGAGAGAATGTGCTGCTTTCCAACAACGGCAACGGCACGTTCACCGATATCACCACCACCGCCGGTGTGGGAGATGCCGGCCAGGGATGGGGAGCGGCATGGGTGGATTACGACAGCGACGGCTTGCTGGACCTGTTCGTGGTCAACAAAGACGGTACGGACCGGCTGTACCACAACCAGGGCGACAGCACCTTCGAGGACCGGGCGGCACAAGCCGGACTGGCCGGGCAGCAGGACGGCGTGAGCTGCTGCTGGGCCGACTTCGACAACGATGGAGACCAGGATGTTTTCGTGGTCTATTACGGCAGGGAAAACCGCCTTTACCGAAACAGTGCCGGCAATGCTTTCTCCCAGGTGTCCGGGGTTTTAGGCAGCGAGAACAGTGTTTCCGCCACCTGGTTCGATTACGATAACGACTCCGACCTGGACCTCTACGTGGTAGGACAGAACAAAGACTTTCTCTACCGCTCCGACGGGAACGGTACTTTCAGCGCGGTGGATATGCAAGCCGCCGGACTCGACCAGTCCCCCGGCGGTTTCGGCCTGGCCTGGGGGGATTTCGACAACGACGGCTATGCCGATCTCTACAAGGCCAGGGGGGAGACCGGACAGCCGGATGTTAATGTCCTCTTCCGCGGACAGGCAGGGGGAACTTTCATCGACTATACCTATGAGTCCGGCAGCATCGACCCGGGAGAATACCGGGGAGCGGTCTGGCTCGACTACGACCGTGACGGCCGCCTGGACCTGGTTCTGAACAACCGTTCCGGCAAACTGCGGCTCTATCGTAATATCGGCCTCTGGGAGAACAACCACTACCTCAGGGTGCGTCTGGCGGGTACGCGGAGCACTGCGGACGGTATCGGGGCCAAAGTCAGCGTCACTTTCAACGGCCGGACCCAACGTCAAGACCTGGGTGCCGGCACGGGGTTCACCAGCCAGAGCGAGCCGGTGCTGCATTTCGGCCTGGGTGCCGCAGCCTCCGTGGACACGCTGGTGGTAAGCTGGCCTAACGGCATTGTCCAGACTTTGTATGACCTGGCCGCCGACCAGGTGATCACCATCACCGAACGGGATACTCTTTACCCGCTGATTACCCGCCACGACACTATCGCCGACCAGTACCAGGTCGCCCAAACCCCCGTTCTTACCTGCAGCGTTCAAGACCGGGACACCCTGACCCTGGTCCAGGTTAATTATCGCACGGCCGACCAGGATAGTTTCACCACGGCCTCGATGATCCTGGACTCGGTGAGCGTGGTCGGCCCGGTGTTTATCGGCCACTGGTACTACGACATGCCCACACTTTCCGCCGGCTCGACAACGTTCTGGCGCATAGTGGCCAGCGATCTGCGCGGCTCCACCGACAGCACCGACCTGTTCCAGTATGCTGTCAATATCGACTCCATGCCTCCGCGGATAGTCTTTATCGACCCACCTGTCAAGGTTCTGCCGGACACCACCGGGTCGTACGGTTTCCGGGTTCGCCTGGTTGACCCTAGAGGGGTGGCCCAGGCTTCATTCGTGATGGGGGGATCGATCTACCGGCAAGATAGTATTATCGACCTGCGGCTGGATACCGTTTTCCTCTCCCGGCCGGATTCCATCGACTGGTGGGTGTATCCTCCCGCGGCAACTCTGGGTTCGCTGCTGTGGTATCAAGCCCTGGCCGAGGATATCCTAGGCAATGCCGATACCACCGCCGCCGACAGTATCAGGGTGGCCCCGCTCGAGGGTAAGTCGAGCCTCGAGGGCGGCGCAACCGATGTTGCCGATCTGATGCGGCTGGTTTATCTGGTCCTCGACGTGGTCGAGACACCGAGCCTGATCGATAGCCTGGGTCTGGATATCGATGGCAACGGGTATTTCGATACGGCGGACCTGGTGAAACTGCTGGATATCTGGCATAACCAGGCTTTCACCCAGATTATGCTGGCTTCCGAAACCCGACAGACCGAACCGGTGCTTGCAAGCCTGGTGGACCTGGAGGAAACCGGGAGCGTGTTTCAGCTGGAGAACTCCAGCTACCTGCCTTATGGGGTGGTGGAACTGGAAATCGATCCACCTGCCGACGCCCCGAAGTTGAAACTGGTGCCGTCAGATCGCCTGGCAGGACTGGTTCACCTCGAACGAGTTCCGGCCGAATCCGGGAGCATCATGCTGTTGTTTGCCTCTCCACCCGGGGGCCAAGGCCTGGCACCGGGCAGCGGACCGCTGTTTACCATAGATAAATCCGAGGTAATGCCTTATCGTATCAGTATTAAACGGGTCCAT
>CAZSTM010000101.1:0-10234 GCA_964609635.1 uncultured Gemmatimonadales bacterium | reverse complement strand
GATTTCGAATTCAGTCGCTTTTCCCTCCGCAAGCTTTTCGAATCCGCCGTTGGCAATCTCGACCTGCGGGTCGGGCACCAGCTTCGCTTCGCCTGTCTTGACCACATACAGGGCGTCTTTAACCGGCAGGCCCGCCGCCAGGTTCCGGTCGTGGGAAAGCAGGGCCCCGTTATACCCGATACCCAAGCAGGAGGGGATAATTTCGATGCCTTTTTCAGCGCAGATTTTTTTCACTTGTTCCAGGCGCTCGAAATAATCCGGTTCAGCCAGATCGAGCCTGTCGAACCCCGCAGAAAGCAGCATGCCGTTCAGGCCGTGCTCGGAAGCCGTGGTTACCAGCGCACGGATTTCCTCCACCTGGCTGTCACTTCTGAGTCCATTGGAGACATACATCCAGCGGTTGGGATAGATTTTACCCCCGCTGCCGACTGCGCAGGCCGAGGATAATACAACCGTAAGCCACAGACAAAACACCAGGTATTTCATGTTCAGCTCCTTAATAAAAGTGAATGAATTATGGATAAAGGTTATCTTTCGTTCAAGCGCTCGCTTGCCCTAATATATTGGAAAGGATGCTCATCCAGCCAGTCGGCATAGTGAGACAGTTTCGCCAGGACCGGCACCAGGAGGTCCGAGCATTTCTCCAGGACCTCGACAGCCATGTCCACATCCGAACGCCCCTTGAAGGTTATTCCCGCAGTTCCGTGGTTGCCGTGGTTGCCTTCCTCGTGGTAACGGAATCCGACCTGGCCTAAAGTCCGCATGGCGACCACATCGTTTCGTATCTCCTCCGGCTGGTCTCCCTTGCCGTCACGTTTGGATTCGATCTCGCGGGCCCAGTCCGCAGCCGGGATGGGGCGCTCCCGTCCCAGGATTTTCATGGCGGCCAGGCAAAGAAGCGTCTCCCCGAAATTGCCGGGATAGTCCTTGTAGATTGCATTAACCTCCGGGTCGGCCAGCAGCTTTTCACCCTGGACAAACCAGAAGGGATGCCCGGTCTCATCGAAAAGCTCCCGGACCGCGACCCATCCCCCCGTATTCTCGGGAGTAGTCCCCCCAACCAGGACTACACGGCGGAAACCCGCCTGGTGAAGGCTCAGGGCAATCCGCTTTAAAATGGAAACCTGCTCTCCCACCGGGAAATGCACGGTTCCCCGGAATGTCTGGGTAGCCCCGGCCATCACCGTATAAGTGGGTGGAAACACCAGTCCGTCAGCCTTCTCGGCCATCAGCACGCAAAGAGCATTCGCCCAGTGTGCATGAATACCCATGGGAATGAATGCCCCGTGGCCGCTTACCGGGCCGAAAGGTATAAACACCAGGTCCCCGCCCTCTTTCAGATAAAACTCCACCTCGCGGCTGGTCATTTCCTCCATCCTCCGGGTAAACCACTTGCCCTGCTTCCCGGCGGCGGAATCCGGAGCAGACTTCTTTGCCGTCTGGTTTCCCAGCAGCGGAGACCCGGTTAAAACGGCACTCAAACCAAGCATATTAGTAATAAATTTTCGTCTCAGGATATCTCTCATCTTTCCTCCAAAGCCGGAGTTTCCTCCAGTTTAAAATATTTATTGTGCAGTGGATATTTTAACTGGAAATGATAATAACAGCCCTTAATAAATCATTCGCTCTTTCCAACCGATGAAATCATCTTCCAGGTCAACCACATCTTAGCTTGTGCTGAAAGAAAAAACACCGGTCTGCTGCAAGAGCTTTCAAAAATAGTTCAACTTTCATATATTGACAACACAAAAGGCTGTAACCCTGAATTGAATAGCGAGCGCATTCCCTGCGGCTTGCTGCGGGGAGTCTTCAATTCATTAATGACCGCCCACCGAACTGTTGGAGGAGAAAATGAACAGAGGCTTGGTCACGTTATTTCTCGTGCTTTCTCTTGTTTTTTTATTTGCAGGCCGGCTTTTTTCGCAGCTTCCTTACCTAGTACCCGACGGGGTGGATACTCGCTGGGTGTCATTTGAAAACACTACGGGCGCCAAGGGCCAGGGGGGGAAGGCCAACCAGGGCCGCAAAGGCGCAGCCGCCCGCAGGATCGCCCCCGGTGAGACAGTAACGCTCGCCGAGATAGACGGTCCGGGGGTCATCCGTCGTATCTGGCTGACAGTGCGCGGCAATCCCGATAATCTGCGCGGCATGGTTATCAGGATGTACTGGGAAAATCAGGCGACTCCCTCGGTCGAGGCCCCGCTGCAGGATTTTTTCGGCATCCCTTTCGCCCGCCAGGTCCCTTTTGAGTCCTGCTATTTCTCCAACCCCGAGGGACGTTCTTTCAACTGCTTTATCCAGATGCCTTTCAAGACCAAGGCGCGCATCGAGGTGGAAAGGCAAGCTCCGCAAGATACCTGCAGCCTGTTTTTCGATATAAACTACACTATCGGTGACAAGCTTCCCGGGGAGCTCTGTTACTTCCACGCCCATTACCGCCGGGAGAACCCCACCACGCCCAAAAAGGACTTCCAGATCCTGCCGCCCGTCAGCGGCAAGGGAAGGTACCTGGGCTGTAACGTGGGCATTCGAACCGTGGGAGATTACAGGCTTCCTGTCTGGTTCGGCGAGGGAGAAATAAAGATCTATCTGGATGGGGATGAAGAATACCCCACGCTCTGCGGCACGGGGACAGAGGACCTGGTCGGCTCCGCCTGGGGCCTGGGCGCGTTCAATCACCTTTACCAGGGCTGCCTGCTGACCGAAAGCCGGCATGCTGTCTGGGGCTTTTACCGCTATCACCAACCCGACCCGGTGTATTTTCACCGGGACATCCGGGTGGAGCTTCAGCAGATGTCGGGCGCCATGGTCGAAGAGATCCTAAAGTATATCAAGCCGGAGAATTACCCGGAATTGGTCGCCACCCACCGGAGGTTCGATCCCGAAAAAGATAAAAGTCCCTGGAAGGGCTGGCATAACTTTGAAACTCCTCAGGATGTCTGCGCCACGGCCTACTGGTACCAGAGCCTGCCCTCACCCCAATGGGAGCCCCTTGAGCCGTATGAAGAAAGAATGAAAGACCTGAAATTAAAGCAGGACAAGTAATCCTGACACTCACCAGGTGAATTTCAAGCGAGGATATCCGCCGGCATACGAAAGTCGAGGATGGCTGTGCTTTTTAACAGAACGATTGTTTGCGGCAAGAGTCTCCCGAATCGTTCTTTCACTTTTCAGCCTGAAATAAAGGAGAGAAGTCCAGATGCCTAATCCAATACGCAGTGCTCAGATCCCCTTTGTTCGGAGCAATGATCTTCCGCTGACGAGAATAAAGCACCTCCGGCTGATCCTGCTTATAAGCACACTTACTTTTTTCCCCCAGGCGCTGCCGGCCGCCGAGAAAAATATTATCGTGCGCAATGCGAGCCATAACCTCGAGGATTTCCGCCCCTATGCGGAACTTTCCGCCAGGCTAAAGCCTTACGGGCAGGTACAGGTCGAGATCAGCGCCCTGGCCGATAAAAGCTGGTATGAGATACCCGAGGGAGGAAGCCCCTGGCACGAGTATGCCTGCTATGTTCCCGCTCCCTGGAAGTTCTACCCCCATCCGGAAATCGCCCCGCACCTACCGGCCGACTGGGTGGAGAAAAACCGCCAGCTTTTGCTGGCCAAGGCCTCCGTGGCGCGAGAACTCGGTCTTAAGACGGTAATCAAGAGTAAAAACTCGCACATTCTGCCGGAATCCTTCTTTCAACAGAACCCCGGTTTGCGGGGTCCCCGGGTCGATCATCCGAGGCGCAGCAGAAAAGAGGCGTTTTCCATGTGTGTCGATCTGCCGAGGAGCCGGGAGATAATCGAATGGATGACCGCAGAGCTCAAGCGCAACCTGCCCGAGCTGCGGACCATAATCACCGGCACCAACGATGCCGGGGCGGGCATCTGCTGGGCGGCCGCGCAATATCCGGGACCTAACGGGCCTCGTCACTGCAGACACATAAACGCCGGCCAGAGGGTGCGCGATTTGAGCCTGACAGTGCACAGGGCAGCGGTCAAAGGCGGAGGTGATATAGATTTATTCTGGAACAACGTGAATTTCTGGCAGAACGAGCTGGAAGTAGTCAGGCCCCTGCTGCCTGCGGACACCTATCTCTCCAGATCTGACCCTTCGATAATGCAGGTCCGCACTTTGATAAACCAGGCCTACCCGTTCCTGGGTCTTTTCGACCCGTTAGCCGTCATCGCATCCATGGAGCGCTACCACCGTCCCGGCACAAAAACCCTTATTGTCAACTGCACCCCGTGGTATGTACGGACAGAGGAGTCGCCGGAGACCATGGGTAAATTCCTCGACCTGGTGGAGGATTGCATCAACGAGCCTACCGGCGATTTGTCGGCACGTCTGGCAAAACTAAAGAAATTCGCCGCCCGCTGGGGCTCAGAAGAAAACCGGGAGAGGGTATTCGAAGCATTCTACAATTTACACCGGGCGTTCGAGCTGAAAGATGCGGTGACTCCGGGATATGCGGGCTACAGTAACATTTATTGCGGCGTCTCCATGCGCCACCTGACCCGTCCCCTGGTGATCAAACCCGAGCTTCTCACTCCAGAGGAGGAAGCCTATTTCCTGCCCTATGTTTTCAATCCGCGCGAAAACGAAGGCCGGATGGACTACATCGATTTCCACGGCGGCCGGATGTTCGGTACCCAGCACTGGAATTCCGGCGGCCTGAGCAGGGCCCTGGGAGCTGCAATCAGGGCGGCCGAGCTGCTGGAAGGCCTGGAGGAGGCACCGGAAGGGAAATGGCTCGGGAAAGTAGCCCTCTCCTTGAGGATGTGGGTCAGCGAGGTGCGCTCGATCCACAACTTCTACCATGCCCAGCTCATCCGCGACCGGAACGCGGGCCTCCTGGCGGGTGAGCCCCGGATACCGGAAAAAGTGGACACCTGGGATGGAGACCCGGGGAACCTCGAGTGGAACGAGATCATGCGGGATGAGTTCGACAACACCCATGAGCTTATCGCCCTGTTGGAGCGCGGCGGTCTAGAGCTGGTGGCCAGGGCAAAAGAGGCGCGCTATGAGGACACTTTCCTGCCGGGCCCGGATTTGATCGATCAACTCAGGAAAAAAGCCCGTATCATGCGCCGGCACTGGCTCGATGTGGAAAAATACCTGGCACCTCCGCTAAAATAAAAAAGAGCTTACCTGTGCGGGTGTTGTCTTTCGGTTTTTTCCGGTTGCCGGTATTACCGCCGGTTCTTTTCCCGGGGACAACTGCGAAAAATCTTTCGCTTAAAGGAGCCGCTGATGAAAAGCCCAGCCAGCCACGGATCGACAGGCTTCAGAGGCCGGGGGTTCTCCGGCTGCACACTCTTTCTTTTTCTGGTTGCAGCAGGTTACGGTTTGATCCTTGCCGAGGATCTTCACTCGGCCGGCCGCATAAGCATTCCTCTCGATGGAGCCTGGTATTTCCTGCCCCGTCTGGGCGACAGCGGCGAAAGCGGCAGGTTCCGCTATGAATCACCGGAGGCCATTCGCTCGACCTGGCGGAAAATCGAGGTGCCCTCCTCGTGGCAGCGGGTGAGCGAAGACCTCGAGTACTTCGAGGGCGTAGTCTGGTACTCGCGTACTTTCGAGTTTACCGGCAACCCGGATTCGATTTATGCCCAACTGGTTTTCGAGGGAGTCAACTACCTGTGCCGGGTGTATTTGAACGGCCAGGTGATCGGCGACCATGAGGGCGGCTACACGCGCTTCACACTGCCGGCGGGCGGTGCGCTCAGGCGGGGCGAGAACACCTTGGCCCTGCGCGTGGATAACCGGCGCCATCTGTTGCGCCTGCCCGCCGACCTCGGCTGGTCCAACTACGGCGGCATTTACCGTCCCGTGAGTCTCGAGGTATACCCCCGGGTCCACCTGGCCGATATATTTGTGCGCACCAAAGCCATAGAGCCGGATGCGGTGCTGGGAGTGGAGATGACTGTCAAGGGCTTTTCCGGCCCACGGCCCCGGAGGGCCGATATCCTGCTGGAAGTACTCGATAAAGACGGCAGTACGGTCTCCTCGGAAGCGCGTCAAGTCCTGCTTGCAGGCAGGCAGGAAAAGGCCCTCTGCGATATCGAGGTGAAAAAAAGCTTCCTGCAGCTATGGAGTCCCGAGGAACCTTATCTTTATACCCTGCGCACGAGCCTGTCATTAGACGGCCTAAGAAGCGACATGAGTGAAATGAAAATCGGCATCCGCACCCTCGGAGTAAAAGGAAGGGATTTTCTGCTTAACGGCAAGCCATACAAGCTCCGGGGCTTATGCTACCTGTACGATTATGAAGCTACCGGACGGACCCTGGACCAGGAAGTCTTCGCCCGCGACCTGGAAAATTTCCGCGAGCTCGGGATCAATGCCGTAAGGAACCATTTCCCGTTCGAACCGCGCATGCTGGAGGCCTTCGACAGCCTGGGCCTGCTCGTCTGGCACGACATCCCCGTGTACTGGATGACGGGCTCAGACCCCTATACCCTGATGCTGGCCAAGCAGATGGCCGGGGAGATGGCCGCAGCTTACCGGAACCACCCCTGCGTGGCGGTGTGGAGCCTGGGAAATGAAAACCAGATGAGCGACACCGACCGCACGGCTTTTTTCACGGCCCTGCGCGATGAGCTGAAAACCCATGTCCCCGAGGCGATCACCACCTGTGCTTTGTTCCAGGGCTGGGAAGTGATGTCGAAAATTGTCGATGTGTTCAGCACCAACATCTATCCCGGATGGTTCGACTTCCTGAGCCGGGACCCGATTCTCTGGCGGGCCGACTCGGCAGCGCTGGCCGAAAGGCTGGATTTTCAAGCGGAGACTCTCCGGGGCTGGATCGCTTCCAACCCGCCGATGCCGTTCTGGATCAGCGAGCTGGGCGCGGGCGCTGCCTATGGGCTGTACAAGGATGATCCCTGGCGGTTGTGGTCTGAAGATTACCAGGCCCTCAAGCTGAAAAAAGAGCTCGAGATGATCGCCTCCTTTCCGGAAATGAGCGGGATATTCCCTTTCTGCTACAACGACTACTACGATCCATCCCGGATGCAGGCCCCGGGGCAGGAAGGGAAAAACCTTATGGGCATAGTCACCATCGACAGGAAACCCAAAAAAGCTTTCAAGGTGCTGCGCGATTTCTACCGCGGCTGGGGTAGATAATATTTTGCCCGACCGAAAAAAGTAACAGGGAAGCGCTTTAAAAAATCCCGCTCGATTACCAAAAAGACCCGAACTACCTGGGATCGGACAACCTGATTTCCTTTGCCCGGGAACAGGGCTGGTACGATCCCGCTTCCGGCAGGCCCTTTAATGTCTCCGAGGCCTATGAAGCCGACAGGGACTCTGATAAACCGGGACACCAGATGAAGTCCACAGATGTTCTTTATGCCGAGAAGTACCTTTCATCCAGGGTTCCCGGAATCAAAGCAGAGGACATAATGAGCCTGTTCAAGGAGCGGCCGTTCTATCCGGGGATCAACAGTATTCCCCTTCAGTACCGGGAACACCGGTATCTCACCAAAGGCGAGGCCGCCAGGCCTTCCCTCCCACGGGAGCTCCAGGGCCAGGAAACCACCAGGTACGCTTACCGGACTTTCGACAGGGTATTCATGCTGGTCGATGAACATTACCAAAAGTTCTCTCCGGAGGTAATGGAGACCTTCCTTGCAGTGGAACGCGCGCTGCTGGCGGAGCAGGCAATCGCTGAAGATATCGCGCTGAACCTGCTGCAAGCGGGCAGGAAAGACCTGGCGGCGCATTACCTGACCGGCTATGTCTCGACACAGGCCCTGGAGGGACTGAGAATGGCGGAGATTATGGCCCAGGCTCTGGAAGTCAGGACTGAGGCCCTGTTCGGGATACGGGAATTGCCGAAACCCGGGAAATAGCTCTAGCCGGTTTTTTTCCGCAAAACAACCACCTTGCTGGAATAATTTCCCGACAGGGGAACCCTGATGCCGCCGGCCATCAGGACCGCACCGGATATCTCCCGAATTCCCCCATCCCCCTCCACGGAATAGACTCCGGCGGGGTCCAGCCCGTGCAGAACCAGCCGGTCGGAAAGCGTGGAGCCTCCGGCCGCCATGGGCGTGGTCTCCAGCGTCTGGTATGCGAAGACCACGCTCTCGCTCTTATCCCTGGTGACAAACTGCACCGCCATACGGTTCCGGCTGAACGGGTCCCGCAGGCGATACTGGTCCCCGAGCTGGATGATATGCCGGACCGACTTGTAGAGGCTGATCATTTCCGAAGCCTTAGCCTTCTGCTCCAGACCCCATTTGCCGAGGTCGCTGCCCACCCCCAGGTTGCCCGCCATGGCCACGTGGAAACGGAATTCGAGCGAGGTGGTTTTATCGTGCCACTCATCGTCGGTCACCCAGTTTACCATTGTCTTGGCAGGGAAAGCATGGGAGAAGCCGTACTGGATGTGCAGGCGGTCGCCGGGGTCGGTGTTGTCGCTGGTCCATACCTGGTCGGTAAGACTGAGGATAGAAAGGTTTACCCGGCCGCCACCGCCGGAGCAGCTTTCGAAGACCACCTCCGGGTGGCGCTTGCGCAGTGTGCCGAGTATCTCGTTCAGGTTCCGGATGTAGCGGATACGCAGCTCCCGCCGTTTCAGGAGCTCGGCCTCGGGCCAGCCGGCCTCCGACACATAACGGTTCATGTCCCACTTGATGAATTTTATGTTGTTGTCGGCAAGCAGCCTGTCGAGCCAGTCGAGGGTGAACCGTTTGACATCCTCGCGCGCCAGGTTCAGCACCAGCTGGTTACGCCCCTCGTGCGCAGTCCGGTGGGGGGTGTGGAGCGCCCAGTCCGGGTGCGCCCGGAAAAGGTCGCTGTTGGGGTTGACCATCTCGGGTTCCACCCAGATGCCGAAATCCATGCCCAAGTCATTAACCGCTTTTATCAGGGGTCCGAGACCTTCAGGGAACTTGACCGGGTCGGGAGTCCAGTCTCCCAGGCCCGCCTTGTCATCGTTACGTCCCTTGAACCAGGCGTCATCGACCACGAAGAGCTCGACACCGATCTCTTTTGCCACCTCTGCCAGGGCGATCTGCTGCCTTTCATTGATGTTGAAAGTGGTGGCGTACCAGCTGTTGTAGAGTATTCTGCCGACCCGGCTGTTGAAAGGCCGGGGGAGAACCTGATCGAGGATGTAGCGGTGCATCCTGCGGCTGGCACCCCCGGAGCCGTCGCTGCTGAACCCGAAAATCATCCTGGGGGTCTCAAACTCCTCGCCGCTTCCCAGGACCCAGTGCGTGTCCCAGAAATTTATGCCTCCGGACACCTGGGTCCGCTCGTTCCTGCCTACCTCGCAGTCGATCCGCCAGTTCCCGCTCCAGGCAACCGCCCCGAACCACACCGGTCCATGGTTTTCCTCTTTGTCGCCCGCGGGGCGGACCATGAAAAAAGGTGCATGCTGCTGGCTTTTCATGCCGCGGATCAAGAGGGATTTAAGCCCTGAGGTCAACCTGGTTCTGCGTGGATAAAACTCCCGGCCCCAGTCGCCGCTGAGGTGAACCAGGTCGTACGAGCCGGCGGGCAGCACCACCGAGCCGGAAGCCGCGCGCTCGACCAGAATGTCGCCCGAGCCGGTATTTTTAAGGACCATCCATTTTTCGTAGATATCCAGCTCCGGGACCACCCGGATGTACTCTGAAACAGTGAAACCATAATGTATATCCCGCATATCGAGCCGGAGATAAGGGTACCCTTGCGACTCACCGGTTTCATAGCCTGCGAACACCAGCTCCAGTTCCCGGCTGCCGTCCGGGAAAACCACCTCCAGAGCCGGTGTCATCTCCACAAAGCCGCCCCGGTAGGGAATTTCCCGCCTGAGTGTACCGATCTTCTCCCGGTTCCGGTACTCCGGGCTGTCAAAAAGGCGCTCGCCGGAAAGAGGCCCGAAATACCCCGGCGTGAGATTTTTATCTTCAGCCAGGATGACCTGGTAAGTGGAATTGGCGGTGGTGACAGTCCACCTGTCGGGGTCATGGTCAAACCTGACAGCTTGCGCGGCGGAAGCCTGGGAGCAGATAATAAGAGATGCCGCGAAGCCCAAAAAATAAGCGATCAGCGAGGCCGGTCTGGTTTTGCGCCTGAAGTGAACCTGGTAACGAGCATCCATTTCCCCTCCGATGAAGTCTCCCTTTACTCCATTTCAAATTTTAACTCGAATTCGCCCCTGTTATTCTGCTGAATTTACCGGAAAGACCATCAACTGGTTAAGTACATGAATTCATAAATAGTGTAGCGTATTTTTCTAAACCAATCCAC